>QILZ01000333.1 GCA_003233545.1 Spirochaetales bacterium | reverse complement strand
TTATATCTGGCCTTTGATTATCTCTCTATCTGTAATTCTAATAAATCTATGGGTTAATACAGGGGTACTGGCCGCCATAGCATGGAATACGGCTTTGATACTTTTGCTTCTCTATGGATTGGCAGGAATATCGGTACTTCGGTTTCTTTTTAATTACTTTAACTTATCGAGAGGCTTTAGAATCATAATGATCGCCACAATTATTTTACTTTTATTATCACCTAAAATAAATATAGTATTTTTACTGATGATTCCGGGTTTGGGAATATCGGAAATATGGATTAAATACAGAGAAATGGAAAGGAGAAATAAAGAACCATGAAGATTATTCTTTATAAGGATGTTGAGCGCCTTGGCGAAGAAGGGGATATAAAAGATGTTGCCAACGGTTATGCACGAAACTATCTTATACCTCAAAAAATGGCAGTTCCCTATAATGCACAGAGCCTTAAAACCCTCGAACAGAAAAGGAATGCAATAGAGAAACGCAGAGAAGAGAAAAGAAAAGAAGCCATGAGTCTTAAGGAAAGACTGGAAAATGAGGAAATCATTTTTACCATGCCGGCAGGTGAAAGCGGTAAACTATTCGGTTCTGTTAATAATGCGGCTATAATGCAGGAATTGGAAAAGAGAGGTTTTTCTATCGACAAAAAACGAATAGATGTCCCCGACCACAGCCTCCGTTTAGTCGGAAATCATACCGTCAAGGTTAAACTGTACGCAAATGAAGAAGCTTCTTTAAATATTACAATAGAAAAGGAACAAAAAGAAGAAAAGGAAGAGACTGTTTCTAAAAATGTATGATAAATGAATCTTTAAAGGACAAAGTACCATCCCACAATGAAGAAGCGGAAGAAGCGACGCTTGGTGCTCTGTTATTAGATTCCGAGGCTTTGCCTGCTGTTATCAGGTATCTGCGCCCTGAAGATTTTTATAAAAATGCACATAAAAATATTTACAGGGCTGTCCTCGACCTCTTTAACAAAGGAGAAGCCATAGACCTGATAACTGTTACCGATGCATTAAAATCTTCCGCCGGGCTGGAATCCTCCGGAGGTACCGCATATATATCGGGGCTTACATCCGTTGTACCGACCAGTGCGAATATCGAATACTATGCCCAGATTGTACAAACCTGTAGTATACGGAGGAATCTTGCACGAATAGCTTCGCAGATTATTTCACAGTCGCACGAAGAATCTCTGGACATAAGACAGGTTATCGAGGAAGCGGAAAAACAGATTTTCGAAATTGCAGAGAGGCAGCATACCGGATACTACTTTAAAGCCAGGGAGATTGTTACCAAAACAATCGAAGCAATAGAAAAATTGTATCATACAAAGGACAGCTATACAGGAATTCCAACCGGTTTCAGCTCACTCGATAATTATACAAGCGGATTTCAGAACTCGGAATTTATAGTCATCGGGGCAAGGCCTTCCGTGGGCAAAACTGCATTAGCACTTTCAATGGCAGCTAATATGTCCATACGGTATTCAAAACCGATAGGCTTTTTTACCCTTGAAATGTCCGGTATGGCCCTAATGCAGAGATTATTGAGCAGCGAAGCCCGTATCGATTCCATAAAACTCAGAACAGGCTTCCTGAAAGAATCGGATTTGTATAAATTAACAGAGGCAGCAGGGAAAATATATGATGCGCCTTTTTATATAGATGACTCCCCGAATCTTAAACTATTGGATCTCCGGGCCCAGGCGAGAAGGATGAAAACCCAGCATGACATAGCAATACTGTTCATCGATTATTTAACCTTAATTACATCAGAGAACCGGGACATACCGCGGCATGAGCAGATAGCGGAAGTGAGCCGCTCTTTAAAAGCTCTTGCAAGAGAGTTAAACATTCCGGTAGTCGCTCTCTCACAGGTAAGGAGGGAAACGGAAGGAAAGCGTCCCACTCTCGCAGATTTAAGGGAATCCGGATCTATCGAACAGGATGCGGATGTTGTTCTATTTCTGCACAGAAAGAAACACGATGAGTTAAATCCGGATGATGATTCGGTAGATACGGAAACCGAACTGATTATTGCAAAACAGAGAAACGGTCCTGTGGGGACTGTCAAGATTGCATTTATCAGCAAATATACAAAATTCGAACCTCTCGCCGAGTGGGGAGCATCTTCTTGACTTTTATTTATTCTTAATCGATCATTGAATAAAGTTGACGGAAGGAGAAAACTGATATGAGTCTTAAAGACAACTACGATCTTGAAAACCTTGTTAATGAAGCGGAAAGACTTGTATTTTCCGAACTGGAAGCCCGGCTTAAAGAATATGACAATATATGTAAATGCCAGGATTGTGTAATGGATATGGCTGCTTATGCTTTAAATCACACAAAACCCTATTACAGAGTGTCTCTTATGGGAACGATTTATGCTCATTCGATAGAAAATACCGAATATGCTCAGGAAGTAAAAAAGGCTGTAAGGGAAGCTATTAAAAAGATATCGAGCAATCCCTCACACGATTAATCTTTAAATTTCAGTTTATAATATTTTGTATAATTATTTAGTATTCTTCCCTGCGAAACGGCATTAATCAGTCGATCACCATCGGCGGATGCATAATATCCGGCAGGGTACATTCCTCTCTGCTTTAAAAGAAGCACCCAGTTATCATCCTTGAAAAGATAAAATGTAAACAGAACGGCTCCTGTCTTTGCATACCGTACTGTTATGGTAGAATTACGGTTTAATGAAATTACTTTATCACCTGAAATAAACAGGTTGCGGGGTATTTCCGTATCTGTTTCAAATACCTGCTTTAATCCGTAACGGTAACTTGTTATACTCCTGTATCCTAAAGATGAGTAAACCGTATCATTTTTATTATTCACGGCGATGGACGCAGCTAAATCTTCTCCTTTAAATTTATCCATTATATGCGATCTATCGAAAAGTTTACCGTCATGCGCTTTTACTATTGTATATGATTTGCCGTCGATCTTCTCCACGCCTATTGTAAATAGTTTACCGCTTATGCTGTCATAGGCTGCCTCATAGATATAATGACTTGTATCCGGTATGGGTACAGTTTCTCCTGTTTCAGGATTTATCAGGACAAGAGGAGTTTCATAGGTTCCGATACGTGACTTTATCCCGATCATTTTAGTAGTATCGAGCATTATAAGTTTACGCATTCCGGGCGCAAAATATGTAAACTCTGTTTTTCCGGTATCCATATTGTTGACAAGGCATTGACCGGTATCCTGAACCGAGATAACCAGATTCTTATACGTTTCCAGCGATAACAGACTCGAGCCGAAGTTCAGGAAATCATCGATATAAGTCATTTCCGGATCGGTAGATAATACTTTTCCGGGGGCTGCACCTTTTCTCCATAGTAATAGATTATCAGGACTAAATAAAATAATTCCCGTAGGTGATTCCAGCGGATTAGGAAGAATTTTCAATGACATCGCAAAACTGTTTTTTTCGAAATTACTTAGCGGTTTATTAAAAAAATCGGAATTGAATATATATATTTTTTCAGGAGTTATAACATACAGCCTGTTTTTAAAAACGTATAAATTCGATATTTCGGCGAGCCTGTTTCCTGTAAATTTATTATAACTTCCATCGGGAAGCATCAGCATAATCGATCCGTTCTTATACCCTAAAAAGAGATCATTTCCCCCGTATGTTAAACTACTTATTCCATTTTCCGATTCCTGTACCGAAACTCCGAGTTCATAGAAACTTTTATTTAAGATGAGATATCGCTTTACCAATGTTTTTCCGTCCTGCTGAACAATACCTGCAACTTCGCTCCCGCCGGAGGAAATAGAGGTTTTTACAACACCCTTGCTCTCTATCCTGCTCACCGCAATTCCGGAAAGCAGGTCTATATATACAAGACTTTCCTGATAAACAGCTACGAAAAAGCGCTTGTCTTCGGACAGGGCTATATGTGAAAGATTGGGAAAGGTGCTTATCTCTTTTATGGTTTCTCCGGTACGAATATCCCAATAGAGCAGTTTCCCGGAAGGCTGATAAATAAGCATAGTTTTCTCATTCTTTGAAAATGTCACAAACGATACTATTCCATGAATATCCCGCGCAATTTCATCTTCTTTGCCATTTTCAGCGTTTAAAACAACCAGGCTCTGCCAATTCGGTTCCCCTGCCACAAGGAAATTACCCTGACTTGAAAACGTCAGGAATAACGGCCTGGATTGCAGCTTATATGAGAATATTATTTTCCCCGATTCCCAGTTCCACAGACTTATTCTGAAAATAGATATATCATCCGTTTCCAGAACAGCTACCTGTTTCTTAACAGGATTAAGAGCGATCATTTTTAAAGGCAGGTACGAAATCCGAATTAAATTAATAAGCTTTTTAACCTTAATGTCCCATACCCGCACTGTTCCGTCCTTACCCGCAGAAAAAAGAAGATTACCGGATTTACTGTATTTAAGAACATTTATTCTGCCGTTATGATCTGTATCCACCTGCAGATGAATACCGCTGGCAAAACCTGTTAGCAGTACAAGAAGTATAAAAGCCGGGGACAGAAGTACAATCTTTTTCAAAGTATCTTTTCCCATTCAAGTTTTCTGATCGACACATAAGGAGGAGAAATTATCATAGACAGAGTTCTTTTATCCTTTCCTTTTAAAAGATTATTTTTAACTTTGTCGTAGGTAGAAACCGGTATTCGTGTAGTTCCGATCTTATCATCCGATAAGCCGAAAATCCGGAAGATAAGAGTATCTTCTTTGCTCTCCCTGAAATATATACGAGGTGTTGCCGCATCGTCTTCCGAAACAGCTTTATGAAGCAGATAGAATTTCAGTATCTCGACAGCCATGTCATCGAGCCCTGCCCTTTTTATATTCAGTTTTTCTATCAACTCATAAAAACCTATAACCACCCTTTCCGGATTTCCTGTTTTATAATCCAGTTTTCTCTGAAAAAATGCACCCCTGTCAAGTTCCGGAATAAGAAAATAATCGATACCACGTGATAAATCTATAAAATGAACGGGAAATTCCGGCTTTAGTTTTTTACCGCAGCCGGGACAGGTAAAAGACATAAAATCCCCGGAAAGTATATCTTCTTCTATTTCAGGTTTTTGCTCCAAGTCGACAAAATCAGGATAATCAATTTCAAATTCATGTTCGCACAGACAAACAATCTTTCGTTTTCGCATTACTACTTCCCCATAAAAAAGAGAACATCGCTAAAAGTTATTACAACTGCCAGTAAGATCATCAGAGAAAAACCGAATACCTGTATTCTGTAAATCAATTTCGGTCCCACTTTTTTCCCGGTAATATATTCAAACAAAAATAATATGGTCTGTCCGCCGTCAAAAGCAGGAAGAGGCAGCAGATTCATGATAAACAAAACAATGCTTAAAAGGGCTAAGAGCCTGGAAAAGGATACAATCCCGGTTTTAATGCCAACCTCAAAACCGTTCGATGTTGATTTTCCGATGTAATACCCTATTCGTAAAGGGCCTGCAACGGCGTTATGCATGTTAATACCTTTAAACATAAGAGAAATACCCTTAAAGGTCATTTGTATTGTATTTATGGTTTGTCCATACCCGCGCTTAATACCATTAATAAACCCTGCTCCGCCAAGTTTGTACCTGCCCTCTTTAAACGTAATCCCAAGCACGGGCATTCCCTTTTCATTATAGAAAGGTATTAAAGCAGCCGTAAAACTGTTTCCATTTCTTAAAACCTTAACTACGATCTTCGAAGGTTTCTTTTTTAATACCCGGGATATATCGAGAACATTTGTTACTTTGATTTTATCCGCATAGGTAATAATATCACCAGGTCTAAGGCCTGCAATCCACGCAGCACTGTTTTTACCTATCTTCCATATCTCGGGTTTAATCCAGGCATAAACACCGATTCTGCCTGCACCGGTATTCGTATCAAGTTCAGGCACAACATTTAAACTGATCCGCCTTCCATTGCGTTCTACAGTCATTACGAGATTCTTACCGGGATTTTCCGATACTATCTCGAGCAAATCCTGAAAATTCCGCACTTTTCTGCCGTTAATACCTGTTATAATATCTCCTGTCTGCAGTCCTGCCTTTGTAGCAGGCGGTTCGGTTGAGAATTGATTAATCGAATAATCAGTTGCAAGAACAATCTTATTCGAAGAAGAATAGATAGTAAATCCTGACCACCATACTGCCGTTAAAACAACAAAGGCAAATAACAGGTTGGCAACCGGTCCGGCCACTGCAACGGCTACCCGTCTTAAAGGATGTACGGAAAAAAATGACCCTTCTTCATCCGGTATTTTAGTTAAATCATCCTGAATTGCTATTCTGAGCATATCATCGCCCTTAAGCTTACAGTATCCGCCGAAAGGTACCAATGAAATCTGATAGAGTGTTTTATTGTGTTTAAAGCCGAACAGCTTTTTACCGAATCCGATGGAAAATGTCTCGACTTCGATTCCGTTTAATTTTGCAGCAATAAAGTGTCCGAATTCGTGAATAAAAATAATAATTCCCAGTCCGAATAAACCGAGTAGAATTGTAAAAATCATCCTGTATATTCCTCACTGACCATTCTTGCCTTTGCATCGATTTCCATTATTGACTCCAGAGAGTCCGTGTCTCCGGACCAGTTTCTATTTAAACTT
>QILZ01000086.1 GCA_003233545.1 Spirochaetales bacterium | reverse complement strand
ATTTTATAATATAATATTTCGTTATATGTAAACAGTCCGGTAATAATGTGCTTTTTAAAAAGATAAAAGGAGTTCATATATGGGTTTAATTGAAAGTTTTTATTCTGAGTGTATCGGAGTAAATGCTTCGGCTGAAGATAAAAATGAAGTCATAAGCACAATTGCTCAGCTTGCCGTAAAAGCGAAACCGTTACAGAGTATACCGGTAAATGTTCTGATCGATGCGCTTAAGGAAAGGGAAGAGCTTGGAACAACAGCTTTCGGGAATTATATAGCGATTCCTCATTGTAGTCTTAAGGGGATCGAAGCTTTCGTTGTAGGTGCGGTTACGGTTTCCGGGGGTGTGGATTTTGATTCACTGGATAAAAAACCTACAAAACTTTTTGTATTTATAATAGGCCCGGAAGAAGAGAAAAATGAACATATAAGGCTCCTCTCTGCCGTATCGAAGATACTCAGTTCTTCCGATGCTGTAAGCGAGATACTGGCATCGAAAAATGCCGGGACGCTTAAAGAGAGATTTCTCAGGTTTTACCTGCCACGGCCTGAAAAAAAAGAGAAGAATAAGGTGCTCTTTCATGTTTTTGTTCAGAAACGGGAATACTGGGACGATATTCTACAGATTTTTTCAGGTGTGGAAGAAAGTTATATTTCTGTGGTAGAAACGAATGATGTAAGCTACTACCTTAAAAAACTGCCCCTGTTTTCCGAATTCTGGACCGAATCGAGCAAAGGATTCAGCAGGGTAATTCTTGCCGTTGCGGACAAAAGCATGGGCAATGATATTATACGGCGGATAAACCTTTTAGTGGATAATTTCGAGCATCAAACAGGTGTTCTTGTTACTCTTCAGAATCTCGATTATGCAGGAGGAGCCCTGGATTTTTAACAGGGGAAATTTAATGGTAATCATACCCATAATACAGGATTTTATAGAGGGCCTGCATGTTCCGATTCTTCTTACGGTAGGTATATTGACTATTCTGGCTTTTTATACCGGACGTACCATGAAATAC
The DNA here is from genome assembly GCA_003233545.1 of Spirochaetales bacterium. Taxonomy (GTDB): domain Bacteria; phylum Spirochaetota; class Spirochaetia; order SZUA-6; family SZUA-6; genus SZUA-6. Next base: position 5,636 of record QILZ01000086.1, on the reverse strand, counting down.
TTAAGGCTTCCCTCTATTATCGGAGCTATGATCATGGGAGCATTGTTAGGCCCTTCTCTGATTAACCTCGTGTCGGAGAATGTCCAGGAACAACTTTCGTTTATTACTGATATTGCTCTGGGTTTTGTTGCTCTCAGCATAGGGCTGGAGCTGAATATGGATTCTCTTAAAAAACAGGGGTGGGGGATTATCTCTATTATACTTTCGGAATCCTTTACAGCCTTTATCCTGGTTGCAGCCGGAATATATCTTTTAACCGGCGATCTTCCGCTGGCCCTGATATTCGGAGCTGTTGCGCCTGCAAGTGCTCCGGCCGGTACCGTTGCCATTATTCATGAGTATAAAGCCAGGGGTAGTCTTACAAAAGCACTCTATGCTGTCGTGGGATTTGACGACGGGCTGGGGATTATTATTTTCGGCTTTGCTGCCGCTTTCGCAAAGAGTATCCTTATTGCTGATATGGGAGGGCCCGCCGTCGGTTTCCGGGAGATGATCGGAGAACCCTTTAAAGAGGTTGTGTTAAGTCTTGTGATAGGTACGGTTATAGCCTTGCTCTTTAGTATTCTTGTCAGAAAGACAAAGAGCGGCAGGGACATCTTTATAGTGACTTTTGCCACTGTTTTTATTGCGACCGGAATAGCTCAATATTTTCATTTTTCATTGATTCTTACAAATATGATGATAGGAATTGTTGCTGTAAATACCCAGCCTAATCAGGTGTATCAGAGTATCAGTGAGGAACTCAGGGAGGTTATGCCGTTAATATTTGTTCTGTTTTTCGGACTTGCGGGAAGCCACCTGCATTTAAGTCTATTGCCGGCTCTGGGATTAATAGGAGTTATTTACGTTGTCTGTCGAACAACAGGGCTGATGTCCGGGGCATGGTTCGGTGCTGTAATGGGAAAAGCGGAGAAAAAAATACGGAAATATCTTGGTCTTGGTATTCTTTCGCAGGCCGGGGTTGCCATAGGTCTTGCCCTGATTGTAAAGGATGAGTTTACAGAGTACGGAACATGGGGAGCACACATAGGAACGGTTGTAATTACAACGGTAACGGTTACATCGATATTTTTCGAAATACTGGGACCCATCACAACGAAGATAGCATTAAGAAAAGCCGGCGAAATTAATACGGAGTAGAATAGAAAGAGGGATTAATGAGTGCCGAAACGATTTTGGTTATTGCACTGGCACTGATATTCGGTGTCCTTGGTGCGAGGTTATTTAAGATAATAAAAATACCTCAGGTCGTCGGGTATATTATTATCGGCCTTGTCCTGGGTGTATCGGTAACTAATATCTTAAATAAAACCCTGGTATCCGAGTTTGCTCCTTTAAACTACATTGCGCTTGGGATTATAGGCTTTCTCGTCGGTGGTGAATTAAAGAAATCGGTGTTTAAGAAATTCGGTAAGAACATGGTTATTATTCTTCTGTTCGAAGGTATCCTGGCTTTTATACTGGTTACTATCTTTACAGGCGTCTTTACGAAGAACTGGAGTCTTGCAATTATGCTGGGCGCTTTGGCATCTGCAACGGCTCCCGCAGCAACCGTCGATGTTCTATGGGAATATAAATCAGCCGGTGTTTTAACCACTATGATTTTTGCAATTGTTGCCCTCGACGACGGCCTTGCATTGTTATTGTACGGGTTTGCAAACTCGATAGCTAAAATACTTATCAGCCACAGCGGATTTTCTCTATATGCGGCAATACTAAGACCTATGTATTCAATCGGAGGTGCGGCATTACTCGGGATATTGGTAGGGGTTATCTTTCGTATTATTCTGGATATTACCAGGAGTTACAAACATGAAATCGACCTTATGCTGAGTTTAACATTCGGGTCGATCATGCTTATTATTGCACTGGCATTAAAATTCGATTTTAACATGATTCTTGCGGAAATGTTTTTCGGTGTTACATTTGTTAATATTGCCCCCTTCTATTCACAAAAAGTATTCGATTCCATGAGAGGTTTTTCACCTCCGATTTATATTCTTTTCTTTGTACTGGCAGGTGCAAGGCTGGAGCTTGGGGCTTTAACTCTATTTTCGGTTATAACAGCACTTCTCTACCTTTTAGGAAGGACAACAGGTAAAATTACCGGAGCGGCACTCGGAGCGGTGTTATCCCGTTCTCCTTCCAGGGTTGCAAAGTATTTGGGACTGGGACTTTTTTCACAGGCAGGTGTAACAATAGGATTGGCTATATCGGCGTTCCATACATTTCCGTCTCTGGGAGTAACAATCATTAATATAATTACTTTAACGACCTTTATCGTACAGATTATCGGACCGCCGTTTGTTAAACTTGGTATCACAAAGGCTGAGGAAATACATAGAAATATTACCGAAGAAGAGATGCTGGAAAAGTATAAGGTTGCAGGTTCTATGAAAATTAAGCAGCCGGCTATTTTCAGGGAGGATATTTTAACTAAAATACTGGAAATATTTTCCGCCGGTAATCTGGATGATATACCTGTTATGGATAATTCCGATGAGATCTGCGGAATTATTAGTCTCGGTATGATAAAACCTGTCCTTAACCGCAACATACCGGCTAACCTGGTAATTGCAGAGGATATAATGCTGCCTGTGACGCATGTGACATTTCCGGATAAAAGTTTAAGGGAAGCATACGCTATTATGCTGACAAACAATATAAAATCCCTGCCCGTTGTTTCCGAAAACAATCACAAAAAAATTCTGGGAATTATCGAAATGGATACAATCATGGAAATCATGAGAGAAGAGATAATTAAATTAAGAGATTTAAAAGCCAAGTAAAGCAGTAGGGAATGAATACTTGCATTTTTTAGCAATACCGGATTTTTAAAACACTGGTTTAAAGGATTTCTGAAGAAGGCTTGGAAATAAATAGTGCCTTCCGGCAATTCCACTTCCAGGATCTACTGAGATTCTTGGAGATGGAAAAATCCGGAACCATGCCCATTCTTTACCAGCATCAGGATATTTTTTTTCAAGAGCTTTGGGCAGCTCTACACCCGGAAGGTTTATTATACCGGTCAGTATGAATTTCTCATCTTCGGGATACTTCGTAAAAGTTCCTCTATGTTTACGGAAATCGGCAAGACAACTCACTGACGAACAGCCAATATCCCGGATCATGGTTTGAACATGTTAATATTCCGGTGCGTGCATGGCATTTTTTCTAATTTATGACGGATAAAAGGGCATCTGCTCTGTCGATTTTTTCCCAGGAAAACTCATCTCGTCCGAAATGCCCGTATGCTGCCGTCTCCAGGTAGATGGGCTTCTTTAAATCAAGAGCGTTAATAATACCAGCCGGGGTCAGGTCAAATACCTTTGTTATTGCCGTTTCTATAATCCCATCCGATACATTACCTGTGCCACAATTATTTTTCTTCCGGTTAAGCCCGAATCACCATGAGGACCACCAATAACGAAACGTCCGGTCGGATTAATAAAATATTTGGTATTCGCATCCAAAAGTCCTGTAGGTTCGAGAACAGGTTTAATTATTCGATTAATTATTTCATTCTTTAACTCTTCATAACCTATGTTTTCATCATGTTGATGACTCACTACAACCGTATCTATCCGCACCGGGTCATAATTTTCGTATTCCACAGTAACCTGACTTTTGGAATCCGGTCTTAACCATGTGTTGTCGTGAAAGTTTCACAGGCAACACGACTTTCAGGATCATCACGCAGGCATGCATCTAAAACAGCATCAGAAACCTGATCACAGAGTTTATCCGGATGTCCTTCACCAACCGACTCGGATGTAAACAAATAATTTTTCTTTTTCATGGAACCCCCGGTATTAGTATCTGTTTTTAATATCTATAATAATCAGGCTTATATGGTCCGCCAACCGAAATACCAATATAGTCTGCCTGTTCCCTGTTTAATTTAGTGAGCTTTACCCCAATCTTTTCAAGGTGCAATCTTGCAACCTTTTCATCCAATCTTTTCGGAAGCCTGTAAACCTTTTTTTCATATTTATCCCTGTTATTCCAGAGCTCTATCTGGGCAAGCACCTGATTCGAAAAAGAGTTGGACATCACAAAAGACGGGTGTCCCGTGGCATTACCCAGATTCACCAAACGTCCTTCCGACAGCAGAAATATTTCATGGCCGCCGGGGAAAATATATTTATCAACCTGCGGCTTAATATTAACCTTCTTAATCCCCGGTTCTTTTTCCAATTCAGCCACCTGTATTTCATGATCAAAATGTCCTATATTACAGACAATTGCCTGATCCTTCATCTTCCTCATGTGTTCTATTGTTATAACATCCTTATTCCCTGTTGCAGTTATATAAATATCTCCTATCCCAAGAGTGTCTTCCACAGTAGTTACCTCATATCCTGCCATTGCAGCCTGCAAAGCGCATATAGGGTCTATTTCCGTTACAATTACCCGTGCACCAAAGGCACGCATAGACTCGGCACTTCCCTTGCCCACATCCCCATGTCCGCATACAACAGCCACTTTGCCGGCGATCATTACATCCGTTGCTCTCTTTATTCCATCTGCAAGAGATTCTCTGCATCCGTACAAGTTATCAAACTTACTCTTTGTTACAGAATCATTTACATTTATAGCCGGAACCAGCAGCTTACCCTCTTCCATAATCTGGTATAATCTATGAACGCCGGTGGTTGTTTCTTCGGACACTCCATACCACTCCGTTAAAAAATTTGCCCATTTGTCCGGATCCTTCTCTAATAGTTTTCTTAAAAGCTTTAATAATTGTTCTTCATCTTCCCCTTCCGGCTTTTTGTTTAATATTTCCGGGTTTTTCTCTGCTTTATAGCCAAGATGCATCATCAAAGTTGCATCTCCGCCATCATCGACTATCAGGTTCGGGCCCTTATTGCCGGGAAAAGTCAATGCATTTAATGTACACCACCAATATTCCTCTAACGTTTCTCCCTTCCATGCAAAGACAGGCACCCCTTTAGGATTAGCAACCGTTCCTCCGTCTTCCGGTCTGCCTACGGCAACTGCCGCTGCCGCATGATCCTGCGTGGAAAAGATATTACAGCTCGTCCACCTGACATCCGCACCGAGATCTACAAGTGTTTCTATTAAAACAGCTGTCTGAATTGTCATATGCAATGACCCTGTAATACGTGCACCTTTTAATGGTTTCTGAGATGAATATTCTTTTCTAATCGCCATTAAACCCGGCATTTCTTTTTCGGCTGTCTCTGTTTCTTTTCTCCCCCATTCGTTCAGAGATAAATCTTTTACTTTGTAATTACAATCTTCCATTTAAATTGCTCCTTCGGTTAACATAATGTTATATCTTATTGTAAAGGCTGTAGTTCTTATCTTTTATTTTTCGGTATTCCAATCCACCTTGCGGTTCTTGCTTTAAACAAACGGTACTCCTCTCCGTACAGACTCTCGAGGTATGGTTCTGCCAGCAGAACAGTGTACAAATAGATCACAATGGCGAACACTCCTGTAAGTGCAAATGCAAATCCCGACCGCCCGGCAAGCGATATCCCTAAAAGCATTAAAAACCAGCCGATAAACTGCGGATTCCTGCTCCACCTGTATATTCCTGTTGTGATAAGCTTCGAAATATCCTGTCCTGTCGACCTGCGCAATGAACGAAACTCGATCATTCCCAT
>QILZ01000106.1 GCA_003233545.1 Spirochaetales bacterium | reverse complement strand
GGAAAAAATCTCGGCAGGCCGGTATATACGGTGAAATCTTTTACGGAAAAACTGCCTGCACTAAGCGGTTCATTCGTATTTAATACGGCTTTAAGAGACAGGAGAATGGGAAATTCGCCTGTAAATATATCTATGGACGGTTTAAGTTCCGTGTCTATGCCTGTCAGGATATGTTTTTCGAGCATCGACGGTGAAAAATCCAGAGTAAATGCCGTAAAACATAAAAAAAATAACAAAGCAGTAAAAACACCGAGTCTGTAATTATGCATGTGCATCATTTGTTATATTTTATCGGCAATCCGGCGGAAATGATACCCGTAGATTGCCATGGTAACGGCCTTGGACAGTTTTTTCGGATATTTAAAGATAGTAATAAATATGAGTTTCCAGAAAAATCTTCTTCCCCGTTCTAAAAAACCCAACTTCCAGACTGCTTTAAAGAATGCAAAAATATGGATAAGCGATAATCCTGTCGAATTTCCCTTGGGTGAGTAGGTGTTTAAAAATGTTCTGACCCTTTCGAAATACTCTTTAGGTGAATATATTGTCGTAACTATTTTCTTATATCCCTCGACAAGTTTCTGATAATTCATTTTGGGGATAAAATTAATAAAGGTGTCCATATTGTTTCCTGTAATCCTGCTTTCCGTTATTCTGTTTTCCGATTTCAGCCTGTTAAACAGGCGGGTGCCTACCGGTGCGTTTAACAAACCGACCATTGCAGTTACAATACCGCTGTTCTGGATAAACCTGATCTGTTTTTCGAAGATCGAAGATGTGTCATGATCGAACCCCACGATAAAACCGCCGGAAACCGCAATACCTTTTTCCTGTAGTTTTTTTACCGATTCCAGGGTATTCCTGTGCTGATTCTGGGATTTTCCGCATTCGGCAAGGCTTTCATCGTTCGGTGTCTCGATTCCGATAAAGGCTGAGTCGAAACCGGCCCGGACCATTAAATCTACAAGTTCATCATCATCCGCTAAATTAATCGAAACCTCGGTTATAAATGAAAAGGGATATTTATGTTTTTCGGACCAGTCGATTAGCGCCGGGAGCATTTCTTCCTTTAACTTGCTTCGGTTGCCTATAAAGTTATCATCGACTATAAATACACCTCCTCTCCATCCGAAGTCATAGAGTGACTGGAGTTCGGCAATAAACTGCACACTGTTTTTCGTCCTTACCTTATGGCCGTTTAATAGTGCTATGCTGCAGAATTCACAGTTAAAAGGGCATCCCCTCGAATACTGTATACTCATGGATGCGTATTTTTTAATATCGAGAAGCTGCCATTCCGGAACCGGGGTTTTAGAAATATCAGGAAAAGATGCGGATGTGTAGATGTGCCGGGGTTTTTCGTTTTTTAAGTCTTTGACAAACTCAGGTAATGTAATCTCTGCTTCATTCAGAATAAAATGATCGACTCCTTTAATACTTTTATAATCCATTGTACACATGGGACCGCCTGCAACAACTTTTTTGCCGAATTTTCTGCTCTGTTCGACAATTCTATTAAACGATTCTCTGTGTACATCCATGCCGCTTAAAAAAACATAGTCCGCCCAGATAATATCTTTGTCTTTGAGTTTTGTTACATTCAAGTCTATGAGCTTTTTATTCCATTCATGCGGGAGCATGGCTGCTATGGTAAGCAGCCCTAAGGGGGGTTCCGACGATTTTTTTAAAACGAACTTCAAGGCATGTTTAAAACTCCAGAATGTAACGGGAGATTCGGGATAGACCATCAATATATTCATTTTTTTCCTCACAAATACTTTTGTAAATCCGCTTATAATAATAACGCTGTTCTGCTATAATTATTAGTGCAGATGACTGTATTATTGTAAAAGAAATGTAAAATGAAGCAGAAGAAATTTTTTATGCACCCGGTTATAGTTTTCATTGTAGCTCAGCTTGCCTGGCTGTCGCTTGTCGGCATGTGGATTTACCTGTACGTTTTCAACTGGATAGTATTAAAAAAAGTCGGTTCCGGGATTTCCGTTGAAATATTTACCGATAAAATTAATCTTCTTGTTTTAATCGGCGGATTCGTTCTTCTGCTGTTAATATTAGGGGGGATGTATGTAATCTTTATTTTCCTGGTAAAACAGGTGGATACGACAAAATTATATGATAATTTTATTGCCAGTGTAACGCACGAACTTAAATCTCCGCTTGCGTCCATACAGTTGTACCTTGAAACGTTAAAGGCAAGGGATATTCCGCCGGATAAGAGGCAGGAATTTATAGATCTGATGCTTAAAGATACGAAAAGGTTAAAAAACCTTTTCGATGAAATTCTGGAACTGTCCAGAATCGAGCAGAGACGGCCGGTTTTTCATTTTACGGTGGAAGACGGAGCGGATGCAATACGGAATATGATAAAAAATTTTGCCAGGGGAAAAAAAATATACTATGGGAATCTTAAAATTACGTCGGATTCTTCGGGGTCGATCGTCATAGACAAAGAATTATTTGCCATAGTGGTACGTAATCTTCTCGATAATGCTTTTAAATACAGCAGTTCCGATTCCGAGGTAAATGTGCATATGTACTGCAAAAAAACCGGTTTTATAGTGGAATTTACCGATAGAGGAATAGGAATACCGGTATCCGAACAGAAAAATATCTTTAAGAAATTTTACAGACTGCGGAATCCGTATATTCCTGATGTAACGGGAAGCGGCCTCGGATTGTACATTGTCAGAGAGATAGTCAGGCATCACAGGAGCAGGATTACCATTATCAGCGAAGGCAGGGGTAAGGGTTCTACTTTCAGAATAAACTTTCCTCTTTATATAGGGATTAATAGAAAGCTCCTTGGCCCTTTACTGAATAAAGAAAAAACTGTATATAAAATATAAAAATCCGGAGTAATATAACAGGAAAGGTAATGACAACCGGAAATATTAAGAACATCGAAGAACGGGAAAACAAAATACTCCTTGTGGAGGACGAAGATTCACTTGCCATAGGACTTGCCTACAATCTTGTGGAGGAAGGCTACTCCGTTCAGGTCGCAAGTGACGGCAGGAGTGCACTGGAACAATTCAACAGGGAGAATTATGATCTTATTATTCTCGACATTATGCTTCCGTATCTCGATGGTTTCGAAGTTGCCGGAAGGATCAGGAAAATCTCCGAACAGGTACCGATACTCATGCTTACGGCAAAGAGCGGAATAGACGACAGGGTAAAGGGGCTTAAGATCGGTGCGGATGACTATCTTGTAAAACCATTTCACCTCGACGAACTGCTCTTAAGGGTAAAAGGTATGTTCAGAAGAAAGAGGTGGTATAAAAGCAGAACCCTTTCACCCGAGTATCATTTCGGAAATATTAAAGTTAACTTCGATACCCTCAGTTGCAAAACACCGGAGGGCGAACTGAAACTTACCGTGCAGGAAGCTCTTTTACTGCGGTACTTTCTGGATAACCGCGGAAGAGTTTTATCGAGGAGAGAAATATTAAAAGATGTCTGGGGGCTGCAGCCCGGGGTAGAAACCAGAACAGTCGATAATTTTGTCGTCAGATTAAGAAAATACTTCGAAGAAAACCCCAAAAAACCTTACTATCTGCAAAGCCGCCGGGGAGCGGGTTATATTTTTATAAATGATCCCGAGGCTTCCGAAAAATAACCCCTGTTATTCCCGGACTACCTTAAGATGCAGTTCCTTTAGCTGTTCGTCATCTACTTCCGAAGGACTCTCGTCCATCAGTGAAACACCTTGAGTATTCTTGGGAAAAGCAATTACTTCTCTTATTGTGCTTTCCCCGGCCATGAGCATGATAAGACGGTCGAGCCCCGGTGCTATGCCTCCATGGGGGGGAGGTCCGTATTTGAGTGCTTCCAAGAGAAACCCGAATCTTTTCTGTGCCTCTTTTTCCGAAAATCCGACGATTTTAAAAATCCTTCTCTGCAGACCGGGATCGTGTATTCTTATGGAACCGGATGCAAGTTCCACACCGTTGCATACAAGATCGTACAGATCCCCTTTAACCGAACCGGGATCTTTCTCCAGATCTTGTATATACTGTTCCTGGGGCATGGTAAACATGTGGTGAGCAGCTTCCCACCGTTTTTCATCTTCGTTCCATTCGAACAGGGGAAAATCGGTTACCCAGCAGAATTCAAAAACATCAGGGGATACAAGATTTAATATTTGTGCAAGTTTTATTCTTACCGCCCCGAGAGAGGTACATGCTTTCTTCCAATCGGAACCGACCAGGAGGATAAGATCGCCGGGTTTTGCATCTAATTTTATCTTGATCTTACCGGCCTCAGATGAATAGAATTTGGAGATTCCTCCTTCCATACCCTCTTGCGTAACTTTCATCCATGCAAGGCCTAGAGCTCCGTATATTTTGGCGGTTTCTTCCAATTCTGATATCTGCTTTCTGGAAAAAGAGCCGCAGCCCGGCGCTACAAGAGCCTTTACGGTTCCCTTGTTTTCCAGAACAGACTTAAATACCTTAAAATCTCCTGTATCTGCGAATTCATTAAAATCTTTAAGGTACAGTTTATAGCGTAAATCGGGTTTATCGCTGCCGTACCTGTTCATGGCATCATTGTAGGCTATCCTCTTAAAAGGAATTTTTAATTCAAAAGAGACTGTTTTTTTAAAAATATAGTAAAACAGTCCTTCTACGACTTCGAATATATCATCCCGGGATACGAAACTCATCTCTATGTCGATCTGTGTATGTTCCGGCTGGCGGTCTCCGCGGGCATCTTCGTCACGGAAACAGTGTGCTATCTGGAAGTATTTATCGAAGCCGGAAATCATCAGTATCTGTTTAAAAAGCTGCGGAGACTGGGGTAATGCGTAAAATTTACCGGGAAAAAGACGTGCGGGAACTAGAAAATCACGCGCTCCTTCCGGTGTGGATTTTATCAGGGTCGGAGTTTCTATTTCGTAAAAATCATGATCCTTTAAATATTCACGGACTGCAAAAGCAACCTCATGACGGAGTTTTATCTTTCTCTGCATGGAAAATGACCGCAGATCGAGATACCTGTATTTAAATCGAAGCTCTTCCCTTGCATCACTTTTCTCATCTATCATAAACGGCAGGACATCGCACTTAGAGAGTATATCTATATCTTCCGCCTGCACTTCTATTTCCCCGGTAGGCATTTTTATATTTTTCATGGATTCCGGTCTAAGTTTTACCTTTCCTTTTACTGCTATGCAGTATTCGAACTTAAGATCCTGTGCGGCCGCTTTTAGCTTACCGTGAGAGTCCGTATCCACGACAATCTGTGTTATGCCGTAGCGGTCTCTTAAATCGATAAATTTGATACCTCCGTGGTCCCTGTGTCTGTGTATCCATCCGTTTAATACCACGATCTTCCCGTTATCCGCTGATCTTAAATTTCCGCATGTTACCGTTCGTTTCATATTTTCCATGAGAGTAATTTATCATTTATAAATTAGTTGTTGCAATATAAATACTTATTTATTTATACTATTATTGATACGGCATCCGATATTCGTATCGAAAAGGAGGGAATATAAGTGCCTGAGCTGGAGATTGTAAATACCGGTGAAAGAATCAGTATAAATCCCATGAGATCCCTGTTAAATAATCTGCTTATTAACAAAGTTCCCATCGAAACGATCTGCGGCGGAAAGGCGGTCTGCGGCAGATGTGTTATCGAGATTCTTAACGGACATGAATATTTGAGTCCTCTTAAAGAGCGGGAAAAGTTTCGGCTTGCGGCATTGAAAGCTAAAGACAACTGCAGGCTCGCATGTCAGACCTATGCACGGCGGAGTATCCGCATAAGGATAATCAATTACAAAAGCTGAATATTATATCGTGTGATTGCAATGCTGAAAAATGCATGTTAATTTAATTAAAAGCCTGCCGGTAAACCGGCTAAGCGGAAAACGGATTGTAAGGAGTTCTTATTGTTAAGTGGCCGGAGAGAGACCCTGCTATGAAGACGAGTATTGCCGTTGAGCATATTTCTCCTTTAAAAAAAATATTCTTCGGGGTCGGGGATTCCACATTTTCGCTGCTTTTTACCACGCTGAGTTTCTATTTTTTATTTTTTTTAACCGACGGAGTGGGGATTCCCGCAGCACTGGCCGGATGGATATTTTTTGTCGGGAAGTTATGGGATGCGGTAAGCGATCCTCTAATGGGATATATTTCCGATAGAACCAAAACACGCTGGGGAAGAAGAAGACCGTATCTGCTCTTCGGAGTAATACCTCTTGCCGTAACGTATATCCTGTTGTGGCAGAGATACGGAATAGAGGATAAGACCGTCCTCTTTATTCTCTATGCATTTTTAGCTGTTGTTTTTTTTACATCTTTTACATTTATTGCCGTGCCGTACTCTTCTCTTATACCCGAATTAACACTCGATTATGACGACCGGACATCTCTTGTGAGCTACAGAATGATGTTTTCCATATTGCTCTCCATTGCAGGTGCGGCACTTCCTATGATGTTTGTAAAATCCGCAGGCGGAAATTTAACGGCCGGCTTTGCTAAAATGGCTCTTGTTTTCGGAATAGTCGGCATGGTTCCGATTCTTATAACTTTCTTCGGGACACGGGAAAGGTTCAGCGGGGAAGGCACTGCGGCATTATCTCTGAAAAATGCCTATAAACAGACACTAAAAAACAGACCCTTCAGGTTTGCCATGCTTATCTTTCTTCTCTCCTGGGTAACCGTGGACATTATCGGTGTTGTTTTTGTCTATTTTGTTACATATTATCTCAACAGGCAGGAACTGCTGGATACATTGTTTT
>QILZ01000293.1 GCA_003233545.1 Spirochaetales bacterium | reverse complement strand
CGCCGGAATTTTTAATATAATCATATGACGGAGGAGCCGGGTCCCTGCTCGTTATTCTTATAATCTGAAGCTTTCCCATTTTTCCCGAATTTATAAGCTTTCGTATCTTCTGCGGATTCGGATCGAATCTCCTGTTAAAACCAATCTGAAGTTTAACATTATTCTTTTTTACAGCTTTTAAAGCTTCATCTATACTTTTAAGGTCGAGGGCTACCGGCTTTTCACAGAAGACGGACTTGCCGGCCTCTGCAGATTCGACAATCAACCCTGCATGTGTATCCGTTGAAGTACAGATAACAACAGCATCTATATCTTTGCTTTTCAACATTTCTCTGTAATCACTAAAGACCAGCTCTATACTATATTTATCCGCACAATCCTTTAACGCTTCAGGATTGACATCTGCAATCGATGATAGTTCGGCACCGGGTATCCTTGATGCAAGGTGTTCCGCATGAAGCATTCCGATTCTGCCTGCACCTATCAGACCGATTTTGATTTTTTCTCTTTTCATGACAATACTCCGTTAAAATACCTGTTACAATATGTTACATCCTCTTAAATAACCCTGCCGGCACTTCCGGTCCGTGTTATTTTATGGAACCTAAAGACAGACCGCGTACGAGGTATTTCTGCAGTATAACTGCAAGTATAATAATAGGAAATGTGCCAAGAGCCGAAGTTGCAGAAACTTCTCCCCACATTAATCCGTGAGCTTCCCGCATACCGGCAATCGCAACAGGAATGGTTATTGCATGATTTCTTGTCAGTATCAGGGCAAACATAAAATCGTTCCATGACCATATAAAACAGAATAGTGCGGTTACCACCAACCCCGGGGCAATTAACGGAAGTGTTATCATTCTTATGACTCCAAGCTGCGTAGCGCCATCTATCATAGCTGATTCTTCCAGCTCTCTCGGTACTTCCTGAATAAAACCTTTGATCATCCATACGGCAAACGGGACAGTTATTATAAGATGAGGAATAATTACAGCAGTTCTTGTATCTATTATGTGCAAGGCCTGCATCATTAAGAAATACGGAACAATGGCCACTACAGGGGGGAAAAACTTTAAAGAGAGAATCCAGAAAAGCAGAGCGTTTCCTCCCACTTTGTAGCGTGCGAAAGCATATCCGCTCATCGCCCCCAACACGATGGCAGCCAGCGTAGCAACTGTCGCTATTACAAGACTATTAAAAAAATAGGGAAGTGTATTGCTAAATGCAAACTGCCAGTTTTTTGCTGTCGGTGCTTTCGAAACAAAGTTAGGCGGAGAAGTCATCAACTCTGTTTTAGGCTGTATAGACGTAAGCATCAGCCAGTAGATCGGAAAAAGACTAACTATTACGACTACTATTATTACCAGAGAAAGAATAATACGTTTTATAAGTAATCTATTTTTGCTCTTCAATTTCTTCACCCTTTTCCATTAATTTTACAAAGAATGTAACAAGTATAGAAAGTGGAATCATTATAAGCCATGCTGCCGCAGCAGCCTGGCCGATGTTCCAGTATCTGAATCCCTTAAGGTAGGTAAACAGACTCAGCGGCATACTGCTAATACCGGGCCCTCCCATTGTTAGTACATAAATGATATCAAATGCCTGCATTATTTCCAGAGCCCGCATTATTACAACAAGGGTTATAATAGGTTTTAACATCGGCAGGGTAATATAGATAAAAGTCTGCCACTTATTTGCACCATCCACCTTAACACTCTCATACGGCTCGATCGGAAGGGATAAAATACCTGCAAGCAGAGTCGCCATAACGAACGGAGTCCATCTCCAGATTCTTAAAATCATTATGGTAACGAGGGCAAGATGCGGAGATGCATGCCATAACAGGCTGTTTACGCCTATCATGTTTAAAAAGTAATTTATGGGCCCTGATCTTACTGCAAATATTAATCTCCCGACATAGCCTACAACAACAGGCATTACCATCATTGGTATAAGGAGAATCGGTTGATATATTTTCCTCGAGAACGGAATTTCCACTAGAATCATGGCAATAAATAACCCCAGAAGAAGCTCTACTACCAATTCCACAAAAAGCATGATTCCGGTTACAATGGCAGAACTGTAAAACATCGAATCTTTAAGTATGCCTGTAAAATTATTAAACCCCGCAAAAGAATGCTTGGGGATTCTTAAATCATAGTTCATGAAACTTACAACTATAGAATATATCATCGGAAAAATTACAATAGCTGCCAGTATAACAACAGTAGGAAGCACAAGGAAAAGTATTACACCCTTTTTTGTCATGAAAACTCCTTCTCTATCTATTGAATATTTAAGCCAACCCCGGCATACCGGTTATAACATAGTTTTTACACCATTTCATATTATAATACCCTCCGGCAGCAATAAACTTAAACTGTTCTATACCGTCCGGAAGGCATTCTTACTCATCTGTTTCTATGTTATTCTTACTTCCACATTTTTGCATAGTAAGCTTTCTGCTTATCCACACCGAATTTTTTATTTAGCTCGTTCCATTTCTTTGCAACACTATCCAGCGCTTCCTGCGAAGTCTTAAACTCTCCTGCCAGGTACTTAGATACATCCATGTCGAGTACATCGTCGTATTCAAAGGCACCCGGTATCTTAAGCATAGGATACCCCTCTTTAAGCGCCTCTAACTCTTTGGCAAGGTAATTTCCTATGCCGGGAACATCTTTTCTCCATTCCTTGGAGTTAAACGTCGAGTACCTTGAAGGATCCCATCCGTAATCAGGATTCATAATAAACTTTAGATGCCTTTCACTCGGAGCAAACATGAATTTAAGAACCGCATACGCTGCATCCGGATGTTTGCTGGCTTTAGTAATCGACGCTACCCATGCGGAATCGACAATTGTATACTTGTAGAGTTTTCCGTTCACCTTTACACCGGGAGTTCCTGCAATACCGAGAATGGGTTTGGGTGGGTTTTCTACAGACAGCGGAGCAAGGGTATTAAATCCTCTTCCTTCATCGGTCCAGTGTATCCACATACCTACAGTACCGCCTTTCATTGCTGCATTGTAAAGTTCATCCCATTCCCAGGAAAGAACACCCGGGGGTGAATACTTTAACAGTTCTTTCATGTTATCAAGAGCAGCAACGGCTTTCGTCGAATTTATTAGAGGCTTCATAGTCGCAGGATCGAAATACTGCGGATTCGGTGCACTAAAAGGTACATACCTGAAGAGATACCAGTAATAGACCCTTCCTCTTTTAGCCTGATCCGCATAACCATAAAAATTTTTAGTTAAAGTCCTGCCTGCAAGCTTCTCTCCCTTTTTTCTTGTAAAGAACTTTGCAAGATCGACAACCTGCTGCCAGGTTTCCGGCGGGTCCGGAAGTTCGTAACCATATTTTGCCTTAAATGCCAGCTTTTCCGCCTTATTCCGGAAGAGATCTTCTCTGTAATAAAACAGGAATGTATCTCCGTCCAGAGTTATCGACATCTTCTTGCCTCCCCAGAGATTCTGAGCCTTATTAAACGCCGGAAGGATATCATTAAATCCGATAGCATCATTATCTTTCTTAACATAATTATCCAGCGGGAGAATGTACGGTGCATAATCCCCGATCCAGGCAGAATTATACTGAACAATATCGTATGCACCTGTTCTCTGTGTAAGCTCGAGCAATTCCTTTGAATAGAGTTGCTCCGGAGTGCTTTCTATTATATCAAGCGTAATCCCCAGTTTATTTTTAATATTTTCTTTTTCATCATACCAGGGTGCCGCATGGTGTCCGGCGTGAACTATTACACTGACCGTTACACCTTCGAAGGGTTTACCTCCGGAGGGCTTCGCTTTTTCCCCCTGACCACCGGCAAAAACAATCCCGCCGGCAATCAAGGTGACTAAAAATACCAACACAACAAATTTTCTCATTCTTTCCTCCTTAACGAATAAGAGTTTGATAAAAAATATTAAAATTCCGGTCTCCTTTTATATGCACCACCTCCTTCCACGCTTTGTGTTCCGTTTTTCTCCATGCTTAATGTCTCTCATTTTAATACTCTTCCGGGTGGAGTATTATTTTAAGGCCATTTCCCTGACGCAGCAGCGCTAAACCTTCATGTATTTTCGAAAGTGGAAACTGATGCGAGACAATTTTTTCCAGAGGGAGAACTCCGCTTTCGATTATCCCGGCAAGCTTATTAAATGTAAATTTTCCTATGAATCCTCCGTAGATAGAAAGCTCCTTTTTAACAATTTCGGCAACGTGAATCTGTGGATTTGCAAGCTCATCATGTCCGAACTGCAGTACCTTGCCGTCGCTGCGAACAAGCCGGATTGCATCGGGCAGCAAGGGACCGACGGCTTCCACCACAATGTCAGCCCCTCCTATGGTTTTATCCAGCAGATACTGCTCTAAGTTTTCTTCCTTCGGATTTACAACAAAGTCAGCCCCGCATTCCAATGCTTTATTTCTTCTGTAAGCCGAAACCTCAGAAACTATTATCTTTGCAACACCGCATGCTTTAAGGTATTCGGTAAATAACAAACCGATAGGACCTGCCCCAAGAATAAGAACCGTTTCTCCGGGTACTGCATTAAGCTTCTGTGCCGCATTAACAACACAGGCTAATGGTTCCGCCAGAGCTGCAACATAAGCGGGTACCTCTTTACTTATCCTGTAAAGCGACTGCTGGGGTACAATTGCATAATTTGTCATCGCACCGTTGGAGAAAATACCTATTGTTCCTGCCTGTCCCGGAATTCCTGATTTTTTATAAAGATTGATGCATCTGTCCGGATGTCCGCTCCTGCACTGTCCGCAGACACCACAGCCGGGATGGGGATCTATTAAGACATGGTCCCCTGGCTTAAACTCTGTAATACCGTCACCGGCATCCTCCATAATACCTGTAAATTCATGTCCCAGGATAATATTTTCCGCAGCCGGATGAGCGGGAGGCACCTGTAAAATATGCAGGTCGGTTCCGCATATTCCAACACCGGTAATCTTAATAAGCGCATCCGTATCACTTTTAATTTCAGGTTTCGGTCTGTTCTCGAGTAAAAGTTTCCCATTACCTTTAAATACCACAGCAAGCATATTTTTCTCCTTATCCACTCCATTAACCGGTTCAAAGTGCCTATTAATGGACCTGCACATGCATTACATATAACTTAAGCCGTAATAGGTTTTACGATTTTCACAAACTTATTCGCCCGGTCTTTTACTTCTTCTTTCGCGGACAGTATGTTTACTCCGAAATCCGCACCCAGCCCAGGGTCCACCACACCGATACTTAAATTAATCGCTCTTTTAAGAATATCATCCGTCCGGGGAAGCATGTGCTTTCTATAGAGTTTCTTACCATCGGAGTTTACATAGTTTAAAAGCTGCTCCATATTGTTATAGACATGCCATCCACTCTTCGACACTGTCTTACTGTTAAGAGCGGATGCAACTCTTTCTGCGGTTCTGCTGTTCTTGAATATCACAGTCAAAAGTGTTGCACACTCGCCCGGATCGTTTATTTTTCTGAATTCCATATTCTTAATACCGCTGTCTTTTATAATGTCCTTAAACATTTTTTTCTTCTGACGCAGTGTTCTTAAGATTTCATCGAGCCGTGTAAGCTGGCCTAATGCAAAGGCTGCCGTTAACTCGTTCATTCTTAAGTTTATTCCTATTAAAGACCGTTTGCCTATTTCGACACCCATCCTTAAGGGTTTATGCCCCTGATCATGAAAACCGAAAGCCCTCTCATAAAACTCTTTGTTATTCGTTGTTACTAATCCACCGTCCCCCGAGGTTATCGTTTTATTTATATTAAGAGAAAATGCACCGACATCTCCTATGGAACCTGTCATCTTCCCCCGATAACTTGCTCCCAGAGACTGGCAGCAGTCCTCTAAGACAAGAAGTTTATGCTTTCTTGCAATTTCTATAATTTTCGTTAAATCACTGGGATTCCCCAGCATGTGAACAGGCATAATAACCTTTGTTCTATTACTAATCTTTTTCTCTATATCATCAGGATCCATTGTAAGGGATTCGTTAACCTCTGTCAGAACAGGGATGCCTCCGACTGCAATTATCGCAGTTATGGATGCCACAAAGGTATATCCGGGAACCAAAACTTCGACTCCAGGGCCCACCCCAAGACCAACCAGGGATGCCATGAGAGCTCCCGTCCCTCCGTTAACCACAAGTGCATACTCTGTACCCATTACCGATGCAAAACGGTTTTCCAGTGTAACAACCTTCTGTTTAAACCGTTTATCACCGATCCTGCCATACCTTGATAAATAGCCCGAACTTAAAACATCCTCCACTTCCTTTCTTTCCGCATCTCCTACCAAATACGCTCCAGGTCCCGGCATTTTATATATCCCCTTTCTTTTTACTTTCCCTATAAACCCTTAAGTAGAATCACTACGTTCAATTATTTACTTTACAAAACCCTCATAACCAACGCAAACTCGTTATGTATGTTACATTATATTAAAATGTATATTTTGTCAATAACTAATGTTAATTACATTATTTTAAATAGTATTTTACATACCATTCTATTTACCCACATCTGTTTTACAGGTCCTATAAAAAACAAATAACAAGTTTTCCGGTAAAAAGGACACGGATAACGATGAAGAGAATCCCTGAGCCTGTCTATACTGAACAACACCCGGCTAATAACAATTCAACCCGACATACATGAGAATATTTATAACTATTGTAAAGGTTCGGAGGATAAAACTGTGCTTACAGTTTAACTTTGTGATACTCGCAGAATCCGCGTTCCTTCCAGCGTACATTAGTCGGAACAACCTCAACGTGAACAAGTCCGGGGTCGTATTCATCCTTAAACAGTCCCTTCATCCCCGGATGAAGTTCGAAAAGTTTTCTCTTTTTCCCGGCATCGCCGCTGAAATCCAGCAGGCCCTCGACTCTTACCTGGTTTTTTTCACTATCCACCCAGCATATCTCCACTTTACTGTTCTTTTTAAACTCGCCAACTTTACCGCTGACATTTACCGTAGAACACCAGAATTTAAAGTCGTCCGTTATGACAAATTTCATCGG
>QILZ01000142.1 GCA_003233545.1 Spirochaetales bacterium | reverse complement strand
ACGGAAAACACAATCGGAGGAGCACAGCATCCTGCTTATAATATAAATCTGACAGGTTCGGGTGATCTTGTGCTTACAGACCTGCGTACATCATCGGCTGTTTTCCGGATAGAAAGGAATATCCAGGGCAGGCTCTTTATCCGTGACAGCAATAACAGGCTTACCGCAGAACTGCATAAGGTACAGGGGATACCGATAACCCTGGCCCTCCCGCCGGGAAGATATTCGATAATTCTGGAGAACAAGGGCACTGCAGAGAAAGCTGATTTAAGACTGTCAGGAAAAGGCAAAACAGTACTTCGAAAGAGCGATTTCCGGCCGGTAAGCAGAGAACCGGCAATAGCGAGAGGTTCCGAAACCAGGGGCACTTTTGTGCATAAACGTACAAAAATTACCCTGTCGATCGAATCGGAAACTTCCGGTTCGAACAATGTTCTTAAGAGTTTTTCACTAAATCTTTTTGATTATTCCAAAACTATTTCCGGCATAGAAACAGGGTTAATAAATATTGTTTTAAAAGGTGTAAGGGGAATTCAAATCGCAGCAATAGGCAATAGTACAGGAGGTGAAATAAAAGGTTTTCAGGCTGCCGGGATATATAACATTTCCGGAGAGAATATAAATGGGTTTCAGACTGCCGGAATATTTAATATTATCGATGGAAATATAAAGGGAGGTCAGTACGCTGGTGTATTTAATTTAGCAAACGGGGATGTGACCTGGTCTCAGGGCGCCGGAGTATTTAATTTAACAAACGGGGATGTGTCCTTGTTTCAGGGCGCCGGAGTATTTAACCTGAACATGGGCAGGTTCGAAGGTTTACAGGGTGCCGGAGTGTTTAATATAAACAGGAACGGTTTTCGAGGTTTACAGGGCGCCGGGGTGTTTAATCTTAACATAGGCAAATTCGATGGTTTCCAGGGTTCGGGAGTAGCAAGCATAAACATAGGCGATTTTAACGGTTTTCAGGGTGCAGGAGTAGTTTCTATAGCTGCCAGCAGCAGAGGAGCACAATCCGGGCTTGTCAACATCAGCGGGGATGTTAACGGAGTTCAGCTTGGATTGGTTAATATCGGAAGGAATATCCATGGGTTTCAGGTAGGACTTGTAAATATCAATAATGATATCCGGGGGATCCCGATAGGGATTGTTAATGTATCGATGCAGGGTATACACAATCTAAACAGCTGGTCGGATGTACATGGTGTCACCTATTTTGGGCTGCAGTTAGGAACAAGATACCTCTACTCGCTCTTATACGGCGGTTTCCCTGTAACCAACAGCAAGAATGAATTTACAGCAGGTTTTGGAACAGGTTTTCACATACCCTTATTTCCATTTTATTTGGATATCGATTTATCTGCAAAATATTTTTTGCAAAAAGACTTAATTATTTCTCTGTTTACGTATACTTCAGAAATAGAGAACGTATCGATTTTCCCGCATCCTTCTCTTCGAATTGCCGCCGGCTTTAAAATATTTCGCTCTCTGGCTCTATTCGGCGGGGTAATGTTCGACACAAAGCGCAGCAATACACTTAACGGCAGTAATTTTTTCTATGGCAAACCGGCAGTATCGATTTCTCCCTCTGTCTTTTATTCCGGATCGGATTATAAGGCAGATATGATAGCCAATTTCGGAGCAGATTTTAATATAGAAATCTACACAAGATGGTTTATAGGGATAAGATTGTGATTTGTTTATATGTAATTAAACCCGGATCGATGTAGCTGCGGAGAGGATGGCACAATGTGCAATTATCCGCCGTATGCTATATACCTGTCATTAAGAGGCCACTTTAGAATCTTGAATCTGAAAGAATTCTTTATTGTACTTTCTACTCTTTTTATTTCGCCATTGTTTTCCAGCTCCTTATAATTCTTCCATTTATTAATTTCAGGAATCCAGAAAAGCACCTGCAGATTCTTAAGTTTTCCCACCTTGTCTATGTCATATTTGGAGTATATTACCTCGATATAAATATCAGCCTTAAAATCTTTTCCGATCTGTTTTCGTGTACCATTATTATCCAGTCCGTAAATATCGATATTTGTAAGTACTCTGAAATATTTATTCGGCCCTCGATAAGCTTCAAATCCTTTAGGTGCTTTATTCTCTACCATTATCCTGATATCCCTGTACGATACAGGAGCTTCCACCCATATACTAAATGGAATTACCTGTTTACCCGGCTTTTGTGTATGGTATCCGCTTTTTCCCATAGCCCACATCGTGCTTACAGTTAAAAACAGGGAAATACTGATCAGCACTGCAAGCACTGTTGTCTTTTGTAATACTTTTTTACTTTTCACTTTCTTTCTCCTTGTGTTATTTTTTTTCTATTTCCTTATATAGCTTTAGGGCTATATCAAGTTCCTCTTTATCCCCGGTTTTATTAAGAAGCTCTATACTTTTCTTAAAGCAGGCTTTTGCCCTGTCTATATCTCCCAGGTTGATATTAACTTCTCCAAGCACTCTATAAGCCACGCCTTCCTCGACGCCATCTTCCAGTTCTTCCACATCCTTAACCGCCTCCTGTGCTGTCGCTTCTGCTTTATGTATATAGCCGATTCTTAGAAATATCTCGGCAAGTCCTATTTTCGCAGTACTCATTAGACGTATGTCGCTGGATTCCCGGGAATATTTTAAAAGTTTGTCGTAGTACTTGTTTGCATTAGAATAATCCTTTTTAATGTAGCTCATATATCCTAAGTTATTATATGTGATTTTAAGATTGTCCCTGTCTGCCAATTTTTCATAGATATCTGCGGCGTCCTTAAAATATTTTTCAGCTTCTGCAATATTTCCCTTCTGAGCGGCAAGTATTGCCAGGTTACCGGTTGCCTGTGCAAGATTTCTGTAGTTTTTATATTTAGAAAATATTTTTATGCATCCTTTAAAGGCAGCTTCTGCCTCGCTGATGTTATTCTTTCTCCAGTTAATTGTCCCGAGTCCCATCTCCGCTTTTTCTTTAAGAATTGTCAGCTTAAGTTTATCTGCAGCTGTCTTACAGCTGATAAAATATTTAAAAGCATCGTCGAGTTTATTATTTCGATAATATGTCCAGCCCAGTTCATGTAATGTTAAGGCTTGTTCTTTTTCCCTGTTACTGTCCTTATAGATTAACATGCATTTTTTTAATAATTTTTCCGATTCGGTATAATCTCCCTGGTGGCGTGCCAGAACGCCTGCGCCTAATAAAGCCCGGCCAATTAAAGTTTGTACGGCTTCTTCCTCTTCGGAACCTGCGCACCGGTCCAGAATCTGTTTTAAGGTATTTCTTCCCTGTGTTAAGTATCCCCGTATCTGCCAGAATCTCCATAAAAAGCCTGACATTTTAAGGCTGGAATTACAATCTCCGGTTTTAGAGAGCCATCCGAGAGCAGAACGCAGGTTGTCCGTATTGCTGTTAAGTTTATTAAGCCATTCAGCCTGGTCATGGCCTTCAATGTTACTATAAGCTGTCTCTGCAAGCTTAAGAAAATAATCTGTATATGATTTCATTACGGCCTCTATTTCGTTATTCTCTTTGAGTTTTTCACGGCCGTAATCACGAATGGTTTCGAGAATGTGGAAAAATGGTTCACCGTTATAGTTACCGGTCTGTAGAAGAAGACTCTTATCTACAAGAGATTCGATGCCGTCGAGTATATCATATTCTTCTCCTGCCCTTTTTAAGAGGATAAACTCTGCAGCATCGAGATTGAAATTACCACGGAAAACGGAAAGCGTCCTGAAGAATTTTTTAAGGCTGTCATCGAGCTGATCATAACTCCAACTGATTGTTGCCCTGAGGGTTCTCTGTCTTGGCGGCAGATCATGAGCACCGCTTGTCAGAAGGTTAAGCGAGTGTTCAAGCCGCTTTAGTATCGCGTCCGGGGGAAGGAGTTTTATCCGTGCAGCTGCCAGTTCAATCGCAAGAGGGATGCCGTCGAGTCTCGAGCATATTTCTGCTACGGAAGGTGCATTATCATTGGTAATCTGAAAATCCTGTTTTACAGAGAGAGCACTCTCTATAAAGAGTCTGACTGCTTCGAACTGCGTCAGGTTTTCTATGGCTGAATATTGTTCCGGTTTTGGAAATGTCAGCGGAGGGATAGCAAAGACCTTTTCTCCCCGTACGTGGAGGGGCTCCCTGCTTGTTATAAGAATTTTAAGAAGCGGGCATTCTGTAAAGAGTTTTACTATTTGAAGCTCGGCATTAATAATCTGTTCGAAATTATCAAGAACCAAAAGGACATGCTTATCTTTAAAGTATTCTGTAATATTCTTAAAAGCGGAATGCATGTTAAATTCTTTAATATGCAGGGTCTCTGCTATTACAGGCATAAGCATTTCGGTGTCGAAAACAGAAGACAGGTCTACAAAGAATACTCCATGCCTGTAGTGCTCGATATTTTCAGCTGCCGTCTGCAATGCCAAACGGGTTTTGCCTATACCTCCCGGGCCTGTAAGTGTAACAACCCTGATATTACCGTCGGCAAGCATGGTTTTAATTACTTCCTGTTCCTTTTCCCTCCCGATCAGTGGTGTGGGCTGGACCGGAAGGTTGTGAATATGGGTGTCTAATGATTTAAGCGGAGGAAAATCGGCAGGCAAGTCAGGATGTAAAAGCTGAAAAACAGATTCCGGACGGATCAGGTCTTTTAGTCTATAAATTCCGAGGTCTTTCAGGCTGGTTTTATCGGGAAGTGAATCTCTTACAAGTTCGGCTGTCACTAATGAGATAAGAATCTGTCCTCCGTGCCCGATACTTTCCATCCTGGCTGCACGGTTTAACGTTTGGCCGTAATAATCTTTGCCTCTTTCTTCCGCTTCCCCGGTATGAAGAACCATGCGTACAAGAAGAGGTTTTGGTGTTGTCCATGTTTCCTTCTGCAATACAAGCTGGCAGTTTAAGGCTGCATTAAGTCCGTCGAGGGCGGTATGGAAAGCAGCGCAGAAAGCATCTCCGACTGTTTTAAAAATGCAGCCGTTATGGTTTTGTATTACTGTTTTTAAAATATCATCGTGGCGGGAAAGAGATTTACGCATTTCTTCGGGATAATTCTGCCATAAACGTGTACTTTCCTGTATGTCTGTGAAGAGAAATGTAACTGTGCCTGTTGGTAAGGCATGCATTTTTACCTCGTTTAAAAGCACAGTTTTAATTTAAACAGTGCTTCTATTCTCTATTATTTTTACATAGGCTGAGAATATTTGCAATTATATTTATTTTATTGAAAAATATGCAGATAAAAATAACTGTAACGAGTTTGACCGGAATGTCCGAATATAGTCCGTAGACCATCATTATTAATTAAAGTGCATTTACAACATCTTCTGCATTTATAATATGCAGATTTACAAATTTGCCGGTAGAAATGCTTCGACCCTTGTATTCAGGAACAAACAATGCATAAACCGGTGCAAGATTACGGCATGCTTCAATATCGGGTATCCCTTTTGCAAGCAATTCCATGGCTAAGCTGCCCATCTTTTTCGCATCGGCAGGCTCCGAAAGCCATTTAGCTTCTCCTAAGAGAATCCTTTTCCCGTCTACAGAACGGGCAACAATATCCCATTCCGGCCTGTTTTTGCTCCAGTATCTCCCGGCCGGTTCCCAGGGTCCTTCCTTTGCTAAAGATGTACCATCGCTGCTCAATGTGCTGATACTCTGCCGGCAGAGTTCTTCCCATGCAGTAGAAATCAAATTTAATTTATATTTTTTCCATAACGAAATACGCATATCCGGCGTTGCTTCGGCAAGGTAGGCTCTATGCGGAGCTACTACGGTAAACCAGAAACGAAAAAATGGGTCAGCACCTTTATAAAGAGATCTCTTTGTGGTTTTCTCCGATAGCCCAAAGGGTAATTCACGTTTAACTAAACCCAGTTTGATTAATCTCGAAAGCGGACGCCCCAGAGAAGTCTGAGGTTTTCCAAGCCTGCCTGCTATCTCCGAGAGCCTGTTAGCTCCCAAACCTATCGTATCGAGCAGGGGCCGGAGTGATACAGCCGGAGGTATTTCTTCCTGCAGAAGCTGATCCGGTTCCCTGTGTAGAGGCGACAGGGGATCAAGAACACATTGATCCACAGCCTTTTCCAGATTATCACCGTATACAGCAGCAAGCTCCCAATAACGTGGAATACCTCCCCAGACAGAATAAATTTCTATAATTCCCGCTGCTCTTTTAAGGCTGAAAACTTCTGATAAAAACTTTGGGGGAAGGGGCTTAAGCCTCATAGATTCTGAAGCACGCCCGTACAATGGTGCCGATGCATCCAAAACGAGGCCTTGCATCATCCTTTGACTGGAACCGGCAATTGCAACAGTCAGGCCAGCCTGTTTTGCTTCATGATCAATCCAATTCCGGAATACACTTGGCAGTGTTGGATCTGCAGCAACGAGGTAGGGGAATTCATCAAAAATAATCGGGCCAGACCAGTGATTCCTTTCCGCTTCTTTAGCTACTGCATTAAGAAATGCTCTCCAGTTTGGATACACTACATCATTAAAACCACTGAACTTGCGGGAAAAGGACTCAGAAAGATATTCCCTCTGGATAGAAGCGGACGATTGATCTGCTACGGTATAAAGACCTTTATGTTTTACCGACCATTCTAAAAGAAGCCTGGTTTTGCCAATTCTACGCCGTCCCCAAATTACAGCCAGCCCGCCATGTACTAATAACATATCAAGTCTCTGTAATTCAGTCTTTCGGTCTAGAAATCTCATAATAGACTATTATGCATTAATACATTATGTTGTCAAGCATAATGCAGCAATTCTCATTTTGGGCCGGATTAAGGGATATAGATGAAAAGATATTTTCATTTATTATTGAATGCCAGGCTGGATCAAGCGGCTATG
>QILZ01000386.1 GCA_003233545.1 Spirochaetales bacterium | reverse complement strand
AAGGGTATTGTTTTAAAACAGGATGTCAGAGGGACCGGAATGATCGATTTTCCGTATTTTTTATCGAGTAGTTTAAAAGCAAGGTATAAAGGTATTATTGCATTTAAATTTGATGATCTTAAGCAGGGGAAAAGCATTGATTTTCTTTATAAGATAATGAACAATGGTATACGGCTTGTTTTTATCAAGAGAAAAGAGATAAGAGATTTAGAAGTAACCGGTGTGGAAGCATCGGCCCTGATTATGTATTTTAAGTTTGTCAGGGGACAGGAGTAATTATGGGAATTTTTAAGACCTACGATATAAGGGGAATCTATGGGAGAGAAATCGATACGGATACCGCATATAAAATCGGAAGGGCATTTGCCCGGTTTTTAAACAGTCCTGCATATATGGTGGGTTATGATGCGCGTCTTCACTCGAAGGAAATGTACGGTGCGGTAATCGAAGGATTGCTGGAAGAGGGTAAGGATGTAACCGGAATCGGCTTATGCAGTACACCTCTGCTTCATTTTTCTCAAATTAAGGGAGGGTATGGCGGTGGTATAATGGTTACCGCTTCGCATAATCCTCCGGAATATCACGGTTTTAAATTATACGACGGCAGAGGCGGTTCTGTGAGCTATACAAAGGGGTTAAAGGAAATAGAAGAAATTACAGCTTCCGGATTTACGAAACCCGCAGTAAAAAAAGGAACTTTTTCGGAACGGAGTACAATAGGCGAATATGTTGATTTTGTTGCAGAACAGGCGGCAGGGACGGGTTATAAGCAGAAAATTGTTATAGATCCCTCCAATGGTTCTTCGGGAATGGTTTATAAACTTCTTGCGGAAAAACTGAACCTTAATATAAGTTTTATAAATGAAAAACCGGATGGAAATTTTCCCAATCACAGTCCCAATCCCCTTAAAGCAGAGAGCAGTAAACAGATAGCGGCGGCTGTTAAGAGGACAGGTGCCGATTTCGGTGCAATATTCGACGGCGATGGCGACAGGGTACTGTTTGTCGATGAATGCGGCGGGAGGATAGAAAACTATTTTATCTCTGCACTTATAGCTGGACAGCTTCTTGAAAAATCACCCGGCTCGGCTATTGTTTATGACCTGATTTCTTCACGGGCGCTCCCTGAAAAGATAAAGGAAAACGGAGGGAAACCTGTTGTATCAAGGGTGGGATACACATTTATCTACGATGCCATGGTGGCTGAACATGCAATTTTCGGGAGTGAAACCTCGGGACATGTTTATTTTAAGGTAAGTGACAGTTACTATACCGAATCGGCGGCTTATGCTGTTGTAATGCTTTTAAATCTTCTTGACAAGAAAAAAGAAAAACTCTCCGCACTGATTGCTCCGATGGCGGCGAAGTACTATCAATCTGAAGAAATTAATATAAGAATAGAAGACAAGGAAAAGGCCTTGTTTATAATAGAGGATTATTTTAAGGGTGCACGGATAAACAGGCTCGATGGGATAGGTGTTAGTTTTGATGATGTATGGTTCAATATCAGGGCAAGCAATACCGAGCCGGTCTTAAGGATAAGGCTGGAAGGAAAGGATCGAAAAACAGTTAATGAAAAGAGAGATGTAATACTTAAAATACTTGGTACTTCGGAGTAGGAGGATGTGCAAGCCGGCAGCAGCATGAAAAAAAATGTATGGAATCTCGATGAAATAATAGAAAAACTCCCCGGGTATATAGAGAAACTGAAAGAGGTAAGCGAAGTTCTTCTCTCCAATCTTATCATGGCGGGAGAGATACCTGCACCGACATTTAGAGAATCGAAACGGGTGGAGTTTATACTGGATAGATTTACCGAAGCTGAACTTCAAAATTCTTCCACCGATGAAGTCGGTAATGCCGTTGCGATTCTTCCGGGAACAGAAGGTAAAGAAAATATTCTTATTGTCGCTCATACCGATACACTGTATTCCGAAAAAGTAGATCATACACTTACAATTCAGCCTAATTTTGTAATAGGTCCCGGTGTCGGGGATAATTCGCTTGGACTTGCCGTTATAATGACACTTCCGTTTATCCTGGAGCATCTCGGGATTACGCTCGATTCGAATCTTATTCTGCTGGCTGCATCGAGAAGTCTGGGGAGGGGTGACCTCGAGGGTTTAAGGTTTTTTCTTTCCAATACGGATATTCCCATTATTGCCGGTGTTTCTATCGAGGGTGTACAGCTTGGAAGACTCAGTTATTCCTCTATCGGAATGATCCGGGGAGAAATATCCTGTACCGTACCGGAGGAGTATGACTGGTCCAGATTCGGATCCGTAGGTTCTATAGTGACAATAAACGAGGTAATTAATCAGATTCTCGAAATTCCAATTCCGAAGAGGCCCAAAACAACGATTGTATTTAATTCGATAGAGAGCGGGACGGGAAAATTCTCCAGAATTCCGAAATCGGCATTTTTACGGTTCGAGATTCGCAGTGAATCCGATGATATGGTGCATGAAATTTATCAGCGCATCGAGGATATTACAGCCGATATTTCCTATCGTTCCGGTGATGAGGTTTCACTGACAATTTATTCCAAGAGAAGGCCCGGCGGTATAGAGTTTTCTCATCCTCTTACCAGGAACGTGCGCAGTATAATGCGGTCGTTAAGGATAAAACCGAGAATATCGCCCAGTACTTCCGAACTTTCCGCATTTATAGATCAGAAAATACCTGCCATTACCCTTGGAATTACAAAGGGTGACAGGCTGGATGATGACAGGGAAAGTATAGAAATCGAACCTATTTTTACAGGTCTTGCACAGTTAGTTGCATTACTCCTTGCGATCGACGGAGGGCAATGTGTCGACAATAAATAAATGGTTAAAGGAAAATACATTTCATCATTCGAAGTTTCAGAATATCAATGATCTGATAAAGGAAAAGGAAAAACAGGAACTGTCTATTTCTCTCTGTATTCCGACCTTGAATGAAGAGAAAACGATAGGGAAAGAAATTGTTATTTTTAAATCCGAACTCATAACAAAGTATCCTCTGCTCGATGAAATAACAGTTATAGATTCCGGATCTACGGATAACACGCGGGATGTCGCCGGTTCTTTCGGAGCCGATGTGTACCTTGCAAAGGAAATACTGCCCGAGGTAGGAGCAAAAAAGGGAAAGGGCGAAAATCTGTGGAAGGCAATTTATCAGCTCAAAGGGGATATTATCGTTTATATCGATGCTGATATAAAGAATATCCATCCCCGTTTTGTTTACGGGTTAATAGGACCGCTTCTTTACAGAAAGACCATTCAGTATGTAAAGGCCTTCTATGAAAGACCGCTGACAACTTCGCATGGAGTCCGGCCTTCGGGAGGAGGGCGTGTAACCGAGATTCTTGTACGTCCGCTTTTTTCCCTGTTTTTTCCGGAGTTATCCGCACTTATTCAGCCGTTATCCGGTGAGTATGCTGTCCGGCGCAGTCTGCTCGAGAAGATTCCGTTTCCTATCGGGTATGGAGTGGAGACATCGCACCTTATCGATGTGTATAATATGCTCGGTATGGAGGCGATTGCCCAGACGGATCTGGATCAGCGGGTACACAGGAATCAACAGACAAGGGATTTAGGCAGAATGGCTTTCGGAATACTGCAGACAGTACTTTCCAGGATGAATTCCCTGGGAATTATCAGCGAACTGCCGGCTTTAAATCATACACTCCGGCAGTTTCAGACGGATGATAATATATTCGAAACGGTAGAACACAATATACTGGAGGAAGAACGCCCACCCATGATCGAGATACCTGCATACAGGAAAAAGATGGGATATAATTAAACATCCGGGTTATCGGCAGGTCTTTGATCTTCGGTAATTTTTTTAACTTTTCCGTATGAAAATCTAAAGGCAAGGTAAAACATAACTACACTGATAATCACCCATGTTGTATATATTATAACGGAGGGTATTCCGGTGATCCTTGAAAGAATAGTAGCATCGTTCGTATTCGTCCTTATAAAGTCCAGAAAATCGTAGATAGAATACATGACACACATCATGCCGATAAAATCCGTTATGTAGGCGGAGAATTTAAAATCTTTTAAAAAAAGAAAAAGAAAGACCGTTCCCGTAATAAAGCCGTAGATCATTCCGAATCTGTTCCTGACAAAAAATAGTGTGGACAGCAGAAGTGTTAAAGCGATTGCAAAGAGAAATATTTTTTTAAATTTTTTTGTATAACTTGCCGCTATCATTAATGAACCGATCAAAGCTGTACCTAAATATCCTGCAGAGTAAACAATCACGGGAAGTCCGCCGTAAATAAATGTAACGCCGCTTTCCATGGAGGTTACCTCTATATTCCTTACGTGTCCTCCGGTTAGTATAGCTGCCGCGGCATGGCTGGTCTCGTGTAGAAAGACAACGAGTATCTTAAAAAATTTAACTAAAGAAGTATTCCAGAAGAGGAATATGATCAAGGCAAGCGCTGCATTTCGGATAAGCCATGTGAGTTTTTTATTATCTTTAAGTTTCATATAAAGCGGAGATAGTATATACAACCTCCGGAATCTAGTATAGAGAGGAGTGAGCAGGATAAAGAGTAATTGAAAAAGAAATCGAATTCTGTTATTTTAAATGTATGAATATAAGATTTAGTTTACGTGGAAATGGAGCGTGCCCGTTCTGCAGAAAGAAGGGGAAATGCCTTATGCTGAATAAAATACAGGAAGCGGTAAAAGATATTCGGGATCCGGATGCTGCCGGCATGGAAATTGTTATTTACAGCTGTCCGAATTTTGAGGAAATATTTTGAAAAACTTAAAGAACAAACTCGATGGTATCGTTGAGCGTTTTGAAGAGATTCAGAAACTCATATCCGATCCTGATGTTATAAGAGACAACAACAGGTATAAATCTCTTACCCGGGAATATTCCGGTCTTCAGGATATTGTGGAAGAGTATGGAAAATTATTGGATATAGAAAATGAAATAGAGAATACCGGTGAACTTGCAAAAGAGGCCGGTGACCCGGATATGAAGGAATTTGCACGGCAGGAATTAAAGGATCTCGAGAAGGCAAGGGAAGAGTCCGTACGGAGATTAAAGTTCCTGATGATACCGAAAGATCCTCTCGATCTTAAAAATATCATTATGGAAATCAGGGCAGGAACAGGGGGGGAGGAAGCTGCGCTCTTTGTAGCCGATCTTTTTAGAATGTATTCCCATTATTCTGAGTCTAAGAAATGGAGGATAGAAATCCTGTCATCCAACGAAACCGGTATAGGGGGATTTAAAGAGATTATCTTCTCGGTAACGGGAAAGAGTGTCTATGAGAATTTGCGCTATGAAAGCGGTGTTCACAGGGTGCAGAGAGTACCTGCTACGGAATCCGGAGGGAGGATACATACCTCTGCCGTAACTGTAGCTGTGCTTCCGGAAGCCGAAGAAACGGAAATAGATCTAAGTCCGGAAGATTTAAGGATAGATGTATACAGGTCCTCAGGTCCCGGCGGGCAGAGTGTAAATACCACGGATTCCGCAGTAAGGATAACTCATATTGCAACCGGTATGGTCGTAACCTGTCAGGATGAAAAATCTCAGCATAAAAACAAAGCCAAAGCCTTAAGGGTTTTAAGAGCCCGTCTTTACGAGATGGAAGAGAAAAAGAAACAGCAGGAACGCTCGAAGGCACGGAGGAGTCAGATCGGTTCGGGAGACCGCTCCGAACGTATACGCACTTACAACTTCCCTCAAAACCGGGTAACCGATCATAGAATCAATCTGACCCTGTACCGGCTGGAAGAGGTTCTTCAGGGAGCCTTAGATGAAATAATAGGGGCTCTTAAGCTGAATGCACGGGAGGAGTATCTAAAACTTGAACTATCATGAACATTCGATCCGTACTAAATACAGGTTACTCCACTCTCTCCGGCGCAAAAGCGGATACTCCAATGCTGGATGCAATTGTTTTGCTTGCAGAAGCTGCCGGGCTTACAAAGGAAAGGCTGTTGGCTTCCTTTCCCGGGGAGATCGATGAAAAGAGTTACAGCAGGTTTAAATACTTTCTTGACTTACGCTGTTCCGGACAGCCTGTATCGTATATTATAAACAGAAAAGAGTTTTACGGCCTCGATTTCTACGTGGACTCGAGAGTGCTTGTGCCGCGCCCTGATACCGAAACACTTGTAGAAGCGGTGCTGGAAACGGTAACCTGCGGTGATTCGCTTACGGATGTTCTCGATATATGTACGGGTTCCGGATGCGTGGCAATTACTCTTAAATATATTAATAAAGATCTTAAGGTTTCCGCATCCGATATATCCGGTGATGCTCTAAAGGTTTTTAAAAAGAACTGCATTAATATACTCGGTTATACGCTGCCGGTTTATCGATGTGATCTTTTTAGCGGCATTACTGAAAAATATGATATTATTGCGGGGAATCCGCCGTATCTGTTTGATGATGAGATTTATAAGTTAAAAAAACTCAACTGGCCGGAACCGGAACTGGCGCTTTCCGGAGGGAAAAACGGCATCGGGATTGCAAAAAGAATTATTAAGGATGCGGTACATCGTTTAAATGCAGGCGGTTACCTGATAATGGAGGCTGCAGAACCGCAGATGACGGAGTTACACGGTTTGATGGATTTAAACGGTTATGATAATATTCGCATAAGGAAGGATCTTGCAGGGCGGAAAAGGGTTATCTGCGGAAGGGTTAAGAAGAGATAGGCAGTATCCGGCAGACCGGCGGGAGATAGCAGGAATATGAATGTAACTGAAACAAAAAAAATAAAACCGAAACATGATTCGAAGAGTTCCAGGATATTAAAACCCTTTTTTGAAAAATTAAAGGGATACGAAGAACCTGAACGTAAACAAATTATGGCTGCTGCACGCTGGGC
>QILZ01000116.1 GCA_003233545.1 Spirochaetales bacterium | reverse complement strand
AGGTCAAGAATTAAAGATTCTGCCCTTCCATAAACAGCAGGAAGTAAATACCACGTTAATACTATTATCCAGGGTGTTATTATTGTGGAGAGAATTCTTGAGTACCAGAAATTTCTGATTTTTTCCTTTATCTGTTTGTTAAGAAAGAAATATTCAACCGCCGTCAAAAGAACATATCCCCAAAAAGCTACTTTTAAATGTTGGAATATTGATTCGTCTGTTCCAAAAAAGGGCTTTAAAAATGACCACCCCGTAAGTTCGTATCCGAAGTGAAAAAGGCCAAAGAATAATAAAAATAACAAAGCTTTCAGGTAAATATTCACAGTCCGTCTCCTTTTCCGGTTCTCCGGGTATAATTTTGTGTTGCCTCATCCTCCTTACAATTTATTGCAACATCATCGAAGTACTTTTCTGCGGCATTTCTGAAATATTTATAAGCAGGAAAAGTCCTGACATATTTTTTAATAAGTTTTAGAATAAGAACGGCAGGATCAACGAAACACATTATCGCTCTTTTCGTTATATTTGAGAATGTTAATTATATACCCTTAAAACATACCGCCGAAACAGATTCTGTTTTAAAATGGTGTATTGTACAAAACAAACCGCCTTGCGATAAATAGTACTAATCAGGCTGTATATATAATAGTATAAACTATAAAAACACGCAAGATAAACGTGAAAATGATATAAAAATAATAAAACAGGTAACAACAATTCTTATTAAAAAACCTGGTACTAAAATATAACCGGATGGAGTATGTTTGGATTTTACAATTTCAACACTGGCTTTTCTTAATTGCCCCGGAAACCTTTAATCTTCTCCGGGCGGAAGATTAAAACTGCAGTCCACACCTTCGCCCTCTACAGGATACCCTGAATTTGATTTCTAATTCGACAGGGTTATCTTTTGTTTTTATCTATTCTCATCGATGAGAAAAGTATCCCGCGTTTTACCTTAAGCTGCCGTTATAAAATGTTAATTTTAAATTATCCCGTCGATAGCCTTAAAAATCTCTTTCGCAATTAAAGTATGGCCTATTATATTTGGATGAATCCTATCCAATGCAATATACATCGGATTTATAAACCCGGTTAAATTATCGAAGGCTTTTTGAACATCGACCCATACAGCATCATATTTTTCTGCAATAATTTCAGCCGCATCGGTATATTTATCCATCAAGGCTCTCATAGGCTCTTTTCTGTCAGGCTCAATAAAGTATGGTGAAACAAGAATTAATCCCTTTAGTGATACCTTTGCCCTTTCTATAAGCCTCTTAAGAGTTTCTCTATATTCTGATAAAGAGATATGAATTTCCGGTTCAGCCGGTTTTGAAAAATGCCTCCATACATCATTTATTCCGATCATAATGGATAGCCAATCAGGTTTTAGTTTGATAACATCTGCCTGCCATCTTGCTTCCAGTTCCCTTACGGTATCGCCGCCTGTTCCCATATTTATAACTTCAATAGAGTAATCAGGATATGAAGTTGTAATTAGACCTGTAAGTATATTAACATAACCGTTCCCCAAACCCTCTCGTAAAAGGTTTCCCACAGGTCTAGCCCTGCCGGCATCTGTAATCGAATCACCAATAATCAGGAATCTGCTGTTTTTACCTATTTTCATTTTTTATCTCCCGTATTAATACCGTTTCCTTTAAAAAGGTCTACCCATTTTTTATTTTGACTAAATTCATTGTACATCGAGGAATTCAGAACATCATTATTATCCAGCTGCTCACGACAAAATGTTACAACTTTCCTCGTGAGCTAACTGCTGTATTACTTTTAGATAAACACTTCCCTTTTACTCCAACAAAAAGATTTGTCTTTAATATTTAATGATATATTTTAAGCTCCCCTTCCTTTGTGCATTTTGCATAGCTTCCATAAAATTATCAAAACTATATACACCGGAAATCATATCCTTTATATCTATCAACCTGTTTTTAAGAAAATACAGAGCCTGCTTAAAGTTTCCGCATCTTGAACCAATAATTTTAATTTCATTAACAGTTATCCGTGAAATATCTACAGAAATACTTTTGGAAATAGTCGTCTTTAGTACGATAATTCCTTTGGGTTTAACCATGTTTAAGGCGAAGTTCAGGCCTGTTTCGGACCCTGTTGCTTCTATAACAACATCAAATCTTTCTATTCCGCCCGATTTTAATTGTTTTTCCAGACTATCCGGAAGTATTGCAGCAATATCCTGTTTCTTTGCTATGTTAAGTTTATTCTCATGTTTACCAACCAGGGTAAGATCTGAACTGAAACATTTTAATCCAATTGCAGATAAAAGACCAAGTTTCCCATCTCCTAAAACAGCAACTTTAGAATCCTGGCTAATTAAAAATTGCTGGGATGGTTCCAGGGCAGCAGCTAATGGTTCTGTAAATACAGCTTCTTCATCCGAAATGGAATCTTCCACTATATGCAGATTATTCACCGGTAGTTTAATATATTCGGAAAACACCCCATCCCAGCCAAGAATACCAAGAACCTTTCTATTTGAGCAGTGTTTCGAGCTGCCGGAAAGGCATAAATCACATTTACCACATGAAATATTTATTTCACCAACTACCCTTTTCCCCAGGAGTTTCGTATCATAAGAATCCTCGACAATCCCGACAAACTCGTGCCCCGGGATGCCGGTGAAATTATAGTAA
This sequence comes from Spirochaetales bacterium, assembly GCA_003233545.1. Lineage (GTDB taxonomy): Bacteria > Spirochaetota > Spirochaetia > SZUA-6 > SZUA-6 > SZUA-6. The sequence continues at coordinate 5,075 of QILZ01000116.1, read as the reverse complement.
CCTTTAAGTAATTCGATATCCGTATTACAAATGCCCGATAACTTAATTTTTATAAGAGCTTCACTTTCAGAAATAGCAGGCCTTTCTTTCTCTATTTCATATATACTGCCATTTTTAAAAAGGTAAGCTTTCATAAACTATTCTTTTTTATAAGGCTCACCGTCGGCAGCCGGAGGAACTGCCCTTCCTACAACACCGATCAATGCCCCGATTGTAAGAATATACGGCAGCGCAAGATAGAAACCAAGAGGGATTAATTTTGCAAATCCCGAAGCTGCAACCTGTAATAAAAGCTGTATTACCTGGGCAGAGGCAAATAACAGGGAAGCTGCCATCGCTCCGAAGGGGGTCCATTTACCAAAGATCATAGCAGCAAGGCCTATAAATCCTTTACCATTAGCCATCGCATTGGTAAATGATGAAAGAGTACCCAAGGACAGGGCCATACCTCCGAATGCTGCAAATATACTTCCCATAATCACGGCAAACCATTTAATCCTGACCACATTTATACCGAGAGTTTCAGCGGCATACGGATTTTCCCCGACAGAACGGATTCTTAACCCGAAGACAGTGCGATAAAGCATAAAATGCATAAGAACCGTTAGAATAATTGCAAACCATACAAGTATTGTAAGATTGGAAAAAGCACCTAAAAAAGGTATATTTTCTATGAATACAATATGAATTCTATTCACTGAAGATCCAAAATAGGGAACCGGGGGAGAATAACCTGTAGTCTTAAAAATTAACTCTAAAAGATAGGTAATAATACCCATGGACATTACATTTATTGCAACACCGGATACTATCTGGTCACCGGCCCACTTAACCGTAATATATGCGTGAAGCGAACCTATTACAATCCCTATTCCTATACCCCAGAGGAGCCCTATCCATGGGGTTCCGGATATATATGCTCCCCATACGCCAAAAAATGCCGCAAAACGCATGATGCCTTCAAGCGCAATATTAAATACACCTGCATTTTCGGACATTACACCCCCCAGTGCTGCAAAAAGTATGGGTGCGGCATAATCCATAGTCTGTGTCAGAGACGAGTTTAATAAAGACGTATTATCCATTCAGTGTCCCTCATAATCCTGGATTATTAATCGGATTTACTCCGTTTTGGTACGATAAGTTTCATAATTAAGTATCTTATCAGTTCCTGCAGTGCAATAAATGCGACTATAAGTCCTTCGATAATCGAAGGAAATGTTTTGGGTATATGTGCAAGCTGAACAGATGTTGCACCTGTTCTTAAAGCACCTATAAGTATACCAGCCAGAAAAATCCCCACAGGTTCATTCTGGCCTATGAGCGCGACAGCTATGCCGTCGAAACCATACCCTCCTTCGAATACCGGAGGATACTGAAACAGAATGCCCAGAACAATAAAAGAACCACCCAATGATGCAACTGCACCCGAAATAAACATTGTCTGGATTATTCTTCTGTTTACATTTACACCTGAAGCCTTCGGAGCTTCCATCCCAAAAACGAGCGTATAACCCATAGCCCGTATTTCAAAACCTATTGTTGTCCTGTACAATAAAAACCAGGTAAAAAATACGGCCGCAGCAATAATAATAAAACTAATATTAAGTCTTGTCCCCGGTAATATATTCGGAAGTTTTGCAGTTGCGCTTATATATGGTGTTCCTGAAATACCTGTAGATATATTTGCCTTCATAGGACCGGTCACAAGCCAGTCTTCTATGAGATAAAGAGCGATCCAGTTGAGCATAATTGTTGTGATAACTTCATGGATACCCTTTTTTGTCTTAAGCCATCCGGCTATTGCTCCCCATATACCTCCTGCAGCCATAGCCATAATGAATATAATAATCAAATGCAGTATCGTTGGTAAACCTGCAAAGGGTTCTGCATAGCCAAAATATGCAGCTACTATCCCTCCTACTATAAATTGCCCCTCTGCCCCGATACTAAAGAGTCCGCCTTTAAAAGCAATCGAAAAAGCAAGACCCGTCGATATAAACATAGAAGAAGATAGGAGCATTTCAGCAAAATGATTTTTCCAGTAAGGGGATGGAAATAATCCTGATGAACCGAATAAAAGTTTATACGCCTTTAAGGGACTTCTTCCTGTGGCCTTAATGAATATCACTCCTGTAATTAAGGCTAACAATATTGCTACAAGAGGTACCGCAATGGTCATCCACCAATATTCTTCTTTCCGCCTGGAAAACAGCTTTTTTAATATCATCTCTATTATACCACTTTTTCTTTTTTCTTTAATCCTAACATCATAAGCCCGAGATCTTCTTCACTTGTTTCTCCGGGTTTTTTTTCTCCTATAATTTCTCCTTCATAGAGAACAAGGATTCTATCGGCAAGTCCCATAATCTCCGATAATTCAAGCGAAACAAGAAGAACCGCAATTCCCCTTTTTTTCTCTTCTATAAGCATTTTATAAACAAATTCCATAGCACCGATATCAAGACCCCTTGTTGGCTGGGCTGCAAGTATAAAATTATGCCAGATAGACAATTCTCTTGCGAGAAGCACCTTCTGCTGAGTTCCGCCTGAAAGATTAGCTGCTTTTGCATAAATGTCACGAGGCCTTACATCGAACTCTTCTATCTTTTTTTCTGCAAAGCTATCTATCTCCATGTCATTTAATATACCGTTCCTGGAAAATGGTTTTTTATTGTGCTGTCCCATTATCATGTTATCTTTTATTCTAAACGGCAGAATGAGCCCTCTTCTTTTTCGGTCTTCAGGTATATATGCCATACCTCTTTCCCGCATATTATGCGGATTGATAGATTTTACCTTTTCACCCGATAAGGATATAGATCCGCTAACAGGTTTTGTAAAACCTATAAGTGCATCGATAAGTTCAGCCTGTCCGTTTCCTTCTACTCCGGCTATTCCAAGGATTTCACCCGAGTGAACATCAAAAGAAACATCTTTTAAACCAACGATACCCCTGTTATTCTTAACAGTAAGATTTCTGACAGAAGTAATAGTATCTCCTCTTTTCACTAACGCTGCAGGAATTTCAAGCACAACATCTCTGCCCACCATCATCCTGGCAAGTTCCTGTTTATTTGTCTTTTCCTTATATACAACGCCCTGTAATTTCCCTCTCCTTAAAACTGCTATTCTGTCGGATATAGCCATTACCTCTTTTAATTTATGTGAAATAAATATAATAGTTTTACCACTGTCTCTTAAGAAAGAAAGAGTCTTAAAAAGGTCTTCAGCTTCTTCGGGCGTTAATACTGCGGTTGGTTCATCAAAAATGAGTATTTCCGCCCCTCTTCTTAAAACTTTCAGAATCTCGACCCGCTGTTGAATTCCGACCGGAAGGTTTTCCACCTTCTCTAAAGGATCAACCTTTAAACCATAGCGGTCGGAAATTTCCTTTATTTCTTTTACCGCTGTCTTTCTATCGAAAAAAATCCCTCTTTTGGGCTCCTGGCCTAATACAATATTCTCTGTTACCGAGAAGCGCGGAATAAGCATAAATTCCTGATGTACCATCCCGATTTTTAACTTGATTGCATCGTTCGAATTGTTTATCTTTACTTTTTCCCCAAAAACATATATTTCACCGCTCGTCTGTGTATAAAGGCCATAGATAATCTTCATTAAAGTAGATTTTCCGGCGCCGTTTTCGCCGACTATCGAATATATTTCACTTTTGTTTATAGAGAGATTTATATGATCATTTGCAAGAATACCCGGAAACCGTTTGGTAATATTTTTTACTTCTAAAGCTTTCATTTATACCTGTAATAATAAAAAATTCAGGGTGAGTATCCCCACCCTGAAATATTAACTCCAATACAAATGGTTAGAAAGATGACGGAGGAGACCATGCCTGGACTTTAGCAGGATCCTCAGGTACGGTAATTTCTTTATCGATTACCATCTGTTTAAGATGCTCGATCTTTTTTATCTGAGCAGCAGAAAGAACGTCTTTTACATGATCCGGAGCATATCCTACACCACCGTCTTTTAATGCCATAGTTATAACTCCGCTTTTAAAAGTATTGTTAACAATACTTTTAACTGCAAGATACGTAGCATAATCGACATGCTTCATGGCAGAAGTAAGCGTCCTTTTGGGACTTAGGTTCGGATCGAGACCCATATCCACATCTACTCCTATACCCCAATACGGCGCACCTTTTTCACGGATAGCCTGGAACATGCCGTTACCGGTAGCACCGGCTGCATGAAACAGTATATCGGCGCCCTGTGCTATTTCAGACTCGGCCGCGCTCTTACCAAGTGCAGGTTCGGTAAAACTCCCCGTATATAGTCCTATTATTTTTGCTTTCGGGTTTGTAGTCTTAACACCTGCCCTGAAACCCGCTTCGTATCTTAGAACAGGAGGTATTTTCATTCCGCCGATATACCCGATTTTATTGGTTTTTGTCGCATATCCTGCAACTGCCCCTGCCAGGAATCCGGATTGATTTTCTTTGAACAGGTAACTTACCACATTCGGAAGATTTACAGCTTTTCCACTCGAATTTACAGGAACAGCATCTATTAACATAAACTTTGTATTCGGGTGTGTCTGTGCTACTTCACCGATAGCACCTGCAAGCATGAAACCGACACCTATTACAAGCTTTGCATTCTCCTGTTCCACAAGAGTTGTTATATTAGGAACATAATCTTCCTTCGCCTTCGATTCAAGAACAACCGGTGTAATGTTTAAAGGTTTAATATTTTCACTCTTTAAATCTCCGGGTATGCTTGCATCATAAGCCGCCGTAGAAAGTTCCGCATAACCTCCGCCTTTTACATATTTAAGTTTTGCAGCCCACGTTTCTAATCCGCGCAGAGCTGAATCATTAAACGATCTATCTCCCCGTCCTCCTACATCGGTTACAAGACCTATCTTAATATTCCCCGGTTTTGTCTTAGCCGGTTGTTCCTTTTTCCCGCCTGCATAAAGTACCATTACCTGTAAGATAATTACAAGAACGATGAAAACCCTTTTCATTTTCATCACTGCACCTCCGTAAATAAGATTTTAGAATCAATCTTAGGCTTATAATTTTTATTTGTCAACGAGCCGTTAAAATTCA
>QILZ01000292.1 GCA_003233545.1 Spirochaetales bacterium | reverse complement strand
AAATCAGGCAGTTTCGGCACCGGGAATACAATGAAGCATAGCAGGATCTAAAATCTTAAAGCCTTCGCCATAGGCAAAAGGATAATCTTCGGCTAACATACCATTATGTACTTCATCGTACATTCGGATTTTATTAAGTTCTTCTTCATTGAACTGTGATCTATGCTGTGCAACAGCTTTAAACTTTTTATCCTTAAATTTGTATGTATCGATAACAACATTAGGACGCGAAGTGAAGGAAAATATAATACCGCTGATTTCATAAGGAATATATTCCCGGTCTGTTTTCCTGACAGTTTTAATATATGGAAAGCTCTGAAGAATAACGGCTTCACTAACTGCCAGGCCGCATTTTACATGATCGCGGTGAGCCTCGTAATTTAACCAGGGATCTACCGTCATAACAAAATCGGGTTTAAGTATCCGTATATATCTTATTACGGCATTGCGTGCCTTATACACGGACCAGTCTCCTGCATCGGGAAAATCCAGCCAGAAAAAATCTTTTACACCTAATATTTGCCCGGCATTTATCTGTTCCTGCTTTCTTATCCTTTTCCGCTTCCTGTCGGACAGCCCTTTTAATGTAAAACCGGATGAGTCATCGGTAATTGTCAGGTAATAAATCTCGGTACCATGCTCTGCAAGATATAGAATAGTACCTCCGGCACTTATATCCATATCATCAGGATGAGGCTGAACACAGAGCAGCCTCTTACATTTATCTATTTCAGGTACCGGTATTATATCCCCTGTCTGCATAAAAATTATCCTCCGTATTTTTCATTATTGAACCCTTTAATATTCAGTCTTTAAGCGCACCTGCTGTAATTCCCTTTTGAATTTGATTCTGGAATATAAAATATACGATAAACATAGGCGTTGCTATAATTGTCAGAGCGGCAAGTTTAAGTGTAAGTTTAGCAGAATGTTTCGTAGAGAAAACATACAGGCTGGTAGTAAGCGGTTTAAAACGTTCGGATTGAATCATTACAAAGGGAAGCATGAATTCATTCCATGCATTTATCGTATCAAAGACAATCACGGTAGCAATAATCGCATTTGCAATGGGAAGGCTTATAAACCAGAAAATCTGAAAAACATTCGCCCCTTCTATAAGTGCGCTTTCTTCCAATGAGGACGGAAGCGAATCAAAAAAGGCTTTTATGAGCAGAATAGCAATAGGCAGTCCGATAGCGGAAACCGGAAGAATAACAGACCACAGGGTATTTAAAATATGAGTTACCCTGAACATAACAAACATGCCCACTAGAAAACTCTGTGTCGGCAGAATAAGCCCCAGGAAAAAGAGTGAATAGAGAAAATCTCTTCCCTTATACCTTAATCTGGAAAAGGAAAATGCCGCCATCGAAGAAAAAGTGACAATAATTAATACCGAAACCGTTGTAATTATTGTCGAAATAATAAAATGATAACCTATTTTTGCCATCTTAAAGGCTTTTACATAGTTACCGAAATAAAGCCGTGACGGAATTTTTAACGGAGCATTTATAAAATCCGCATTTGTCCTTGCAGAAGAAACATACATCCATAGAATAGGAAGAAGATACACCATAAGAGCAAGAACAAGAAAAATACGAAGAGCCTTTCCGAAAACCCCTGTAAATTCCCTGTTATATGATTTATGTTTTTTATTCATAACGATATCAAAACTCTTCTACCCTGCCCACAAATATTTTGTTAATAAAGTTTATGACAATAATAATAGCAATAACCACTAAAGTTAAAAGCATGGAAACAGCAGATCCGTAACCGATATCCTGATTTTCGAAAAAAGTACGGACCAGAAATACAGGCAGTACAATACCGGATTCCAGCGGATCGCGCCTTAGTAAAATCTGAAAAAGGTCGAACCCTTTAAACCCTCCGGTTGTAACAATAAGTAAAGCCAGCATTATAAGGTTCTTTATAAGGGGAAGTTCTATTTTTAAAAAGATCCCCGATGCCGAAGCACCGTCGAGTTTTGCAGACTCGATAATGGAGTCCGGTATTCTTGCAAGACCGGCATAAAAAATTGTCATAAAAAACCCGGCAAAAAGCCATCCCGATACAATCGATACGGAAATCATGGTAAAAGGATAACTCAACCAGTCTATATCCTTCCCGCCTAAACCTGTAAGAATACTGTTTAAAAGCCCTGCATGATACGCATAAATCTGCCTCCAGAGAACACCGACAACAATAGACGGTAAAATAATGGGAGAGAAAAACAAACTTCTGTAGATAATAGAACGCTTCAGGTGTATAACAATGCCCGCAAGGAGAAGACCTGTACCGGATTCCAAAAATATTGTAAAGAGAATATAAAGGAAGTTATGTATAAAGGCTTTGCCGAGTACCGGATCACTTAACGACCGGATATAATGTTCGAATGTACCGAACTTTATAATATTAAATCTGCGCCATTCGGTAAAACTGAAAACAACTGTAAAAAGCAATGGTATTACCACAATTATTAGAAAGAGTAGAACAGCCGGAAGGGCAAAAAGGATATAACTGTTTTTCTTTGCTATCATATTTATAACACCATAAAACATGGCAGCCCTTTTAACAATAAAAGAGCCGCCTTTTTATGTTTTTTTACTTTCTAAGGTGTTTTACCTTCTGATCTACCGCTTTTAAAGCAGCTTCCGGTGTTTTATCATTGGCCAGAATCTGAGCAATAGCTGAATACAGAGATTCCGCCATTTCCACGCTATACCCCGTGTCCGGCGGCAGTACAACCGTTTTTGTACTGTTCATAAGATTCTGAACCTTCCGGATATAGGCACTCGATTCATCGAGTGTTCCCTTCACGGAAGAGAAATTCCCGATCTTCGCAAATTTAACCTGGTAATCTTTGGAAATCATGAGTTTTAAAAATTTAACGGCCAAATCCTTATGCTTTGTTTTTGCATTTGCAACAAACCCGGTGTTTAAACCCATATACGATGTCTGGTCTCCTTTGCCACCCGGAAATACCGGCAGATTAAAGAAATCAAAATGAGCTTTCGAGGGATCCTTTGCATTTTCCGGCACGACCTCCGTTACAAACCATGTTCCAAGCGGATACATGGCAGAGGAATTATCGAACAGGCGGGCAAAACTGGGATCATACCCGAGTGTATTTACATCCCTGTTTATATATCCTTTCTTCCCCAGGTCAGCAGCATACTGCATTGCCTTAACGAAAGCGGGATTGTTAAATCTTGTTCCCTTTTTTAAGCTTAGCACATCATCTGTCTCTTTATCACCGGCTACCCTGGATAAAAAAAGGCCTGCAAAGTTACCGGCAACCCATGCATCCGAATTTCCCATCAGTATGGGAGTAATTCCCGCTCCCTTTATTCTGGCGCAGAGATTTAAAAACTCATCCCAGGTTCCGGGTACTGTTAAACCAAGTTTAGAGAAAATATCCTTATTGTACCACATCATAATAGTAACATCCTGATTCGTGGGAATCATGTAGGTTTTACCATTGAATACCGCACCGCTCCATGCCGAGGATTCTAAAGTCGGCCGTATTTCATCCGCCAATGCCGTTATATCCAGAGCTTCACCATCCTCCGCATGATTCTTTACCCGGTTCCCGCCCCATTCGAAATATACATCGGGTGGAGTATCACTTGCTAAAAGTGACGGTAGTCCCTGAAACTGGTAATCATCTCCGGAAGATCTGTCCCAGGTAACCGTGACTCCGGGATTATTTTTTTCGAATTCGGCCATCATACTGTCATAGATATTTATTGCATCCGGACCATCGGAAGACGATGCAATCCTTAAAGTTACCTTTGCATTTTCCTGTGACCCCGCCGCAAACAGGATGCCTGCGGAAAAAACCAGCAGGATAGTACACAGAAATAGTAAAAAGACTCTTTTCATTTATTTCTCCTCCTGTAAATTAAGTTAAATTTATTAATTTCAGAAAAAATTATAAACCTCAAATTAGTTTTGTCAAGTATTAATTTATTTATTATTATAAGTATTGACAAATATAACCTGCTTAAGTTAAAATACCCACCGGAACAAATTTTTATGGAGTTATGATGTCAAAACTTGCAGTAAACGGCGGGCCGAAGATAAAATCGGATTCCTGGCCTGAATGGCCGGTTTATAATGAAAAAGAAAAAGATATGCTCATGGAAGTACTTAAAAGCAGGAAATGGGGAACCCTCGGCCCGAAGGTAATCGAGCTTAATGAAAAATTCGCATTATTTATTCATGCAAGGCATGCTCTTTCCGTTTCCAGCGGCACCAGTGCACTGGAAGTAGTATTACGGGCTCTCGGAATAGGCTACGGTGACGAGGTCATAGTCCCGCCCTACACCTTTATGGCAACGGTAACATCGGTTTTAATGGTTAATGCTACTCCCGTTTTTGTCGATATAGATCCCGGTTCCAATTGCATCGATCCTGAAAAGATAGAGGATGCAGTTACGTCGAGAACCAGGGCAATTATACCGGTTCATATTTCAGGGACACCTGCAGATATGGACAGAATCATGGAAATCGCGGAAAATCATAATTTAACCGTTATCGAAGACGCTGCCCAGGCACACGGGTCGGAATGGAAAGGCAGGAAAGTCGGCAGTATCGGAACTGCTGCGATATTCAGTTTTCAGCTCAGCAAAAACATCACATGCGGAGAGGGCGGAATGATAACAACGAATAACAATGAGCTTGCCGATTTATGCTGGTCCATTCATCATGTGGGGCGTATCCGCAATGATCAATGGTACAGACATTACCGGCTTTCCGGCAATTACCGCATGACGGAATGGCAGGCGGCGGTTCTGCTTGCGCAGTTAGAACGTCTCGGAGCTCAGGGTAACATCAGGGAAAGAAATTTTCAGATATTAAATGATTCTTTAAATTCAATAGAAGGCATTGAAACTTTCAAGATCGATCCGAGAGTAACCCGCCATTCTCACCACCTGTATATGTTTAAATACAAGCGTGAATATTTCAACAATGCACCCAAGTCCAGATTCATCGAGGCGTTGAACGCAGAAGGAATACCTTCCGGCTACGGATATATAGAAATACCTCAACAGCCCCTCTTTAAGACCCCCGAAGTTAAAAAAATACTTACCCGGGATATAAACTATGAATCGCTCGAATTACCGGAAACCAAAAGAGCATGCAGTGAAACGGTATGGATTCCTCAGAATGCCCTGCTCGCACCGGAAAAGGATATGGAAAGAATTACCGATGCTGTACTAAAAATACGGAAAAACCATAATGAACTATAGAATAAAATTATGAAGAAATTCCCGCTGTTCCCCGAGCCGCAGAAAGTAATCGTTAATGGCGGCGGATATAGTATAAAAGGCCGGCCTTCGTTCGCATGCGGTTCATGCGGCAAAGAGGATTACGGTATTTTACAGAACTGGTGCAATGAGAACGGCTACACCCTTAACAGGGAATCCGCCGTTATAAACATAAATCTTCAGCAAGACAGTTCGGAAAAAATGACTTATATAAAAGAAACTTCCTATGTTACAACGGAGAAGTATACTCTCGATATCATTGTAAAAAACAGCCTTCCCGGCATCTTTATTACATACGGCGGCAGGAGAGGAATCCTGTATGCACTTGCCACTTTAAAACAGATTGTAGATTCGGGTAAACTTTTCCGATGCCGGATAGAGGATTATCCGAAATTCAATATCCGGGGAATAATCGAGGGATACTACGGTCCTCCGTGGAACAGCAGAGAAAGAGAAGAAATGCTCTGCCTGCTGTCGGAATACAAAATGAATACCTTTTTTTACGGGCCGAAGGACGACCCGTACCACAGGAAACTCTGGCGGACTCCTTACGATCCACAGTCTCTTACCAGGATAGAAAAATTATTAAATCTTGCTAAAAAACTCGGGATAGACTTCTATTACAGTATAGGGCCGGGACTCTCCATAAAATATTCCGATGAAAAAGATTTTAACCTGCTGTGTGATAAATTAAACCAGCTTTACAGTACCGGAATAACAAAATTCGGGTTTTTATTAGATGATATTCCGAAAGTCCTTCAGCACGGAGAAGATAAACTTGTATATGAAGACTTAGCTGCCGCACATATATCGATCATATCAAGGTTATATAACTATCTTAAGAACCTCGATTCGGAAATTAAACTCGTTGTATGCCCCACACAGTACCACGGACAGGGAAATGAATACTACATTTCCAAATTAGGGCAGAATATAAACCCTCTTATCGATATCTTCTGGACAGGAAAGGAAATATGTTCGAAAGAGCTTAACCTGTATGATGCAGCAGTATTTACCTCCTCCACCTGTCATAAACCATTGTACTGGGACAACTATCCGGTAAATGATCTTGAGATGGGTAGTGAGATGCACATAGGTCCTTATATAAACAGGGATATTCATTTATACAGATTCTCGCAGGGAATTATTGCTAACGGCATGGAATACCCCGAAGCATCGAAGATTCCGTTTATAACCATAGCCTGCTATCTATGGAATCCGGAACAGTATAAGCCGGAAGCCTGCTGGAGACATTCTATCCGCAGAGTAGCCGGGGTAAAAGACAGTACGGATTTCCTTATATTTGCAGATAATGTACGTTACTCCGCAATATACCCGTCGGATTCTCCTTACCTGGAACAAGTCCTCTCCGCCTTTATATTCGAATACCTTTACGGCGACAGGGAAAAGAGCTTTACCGGTTTCAGCAAAGAAATTGTCCGGTATTCAGATGCGGCGGAATACCTCCTTAAGGGTATTCAGAACAAAAAACTGTTTAAAGAGCTAAAGCCGTGGTTTAGAAAATATTCCGACGGCATAAAACTGTTAATCAGTTCCGTTAATTACCTGAAAAACCGTAATAAAAAAGAGGTTGATTCTTTAAAGAAAC
>QILZ01000274.1 GCA_003233545.1 Spirochaetales bacterium | reverse complement strand
GAAACAAAACTGTCGGATACAGAGCCTGCTCCGGCGTATCAGTGGCTTGCCGGGCTGCCGTAAAAATCTATCTGAAATTTATTGACATTATGAAAGGTCAGGTATATTATAATACTATGATACCCTACGGGGGTGTAGGGTCTATACCTTTTTAAGTATCAGCAGATTTTTTTATAAGCAATGACCGTAAACCCCGTCGGGTAGCCTGAAAAGGAGAAGCATTTTCATGACTAAAGCAAATGCCGTAACTATCGAGGGTTTAGCAAAGATATACCGCAATGGTTTTACAGCGGTATCAGGTCTGAGCATGGCGGGTGTTTTTGGGTTGCTGGGTCCTAACGGTGCCGGGAAAACGACAACAATACAGATCCTGGTGGGGGCAATAAAGCCCAGCGCCGGGACAATCAGCATCCTCGGGTATGATATTTTTAAACAACCACTGGAATCAAGGAAACTAATCGGTTATTTACCTGAAAGACCCGGCTTTTATGACGAAATGCCCGGCCGGCGGTTCCTTGACTATATGGGAGAGCTTGGTGGACTCAGCCATCGTAAGGCTTTCTCCAGAGCCAGGGAACTGCTGAAATGGGTCGGCTTAAAGCGCTGGGAGAACTCTCCCATTGCACAGTACTCAGCCGGCATGAGGCAGCGGTTAGGGCTTGCTCAGTCCCTTATAAACGACCCTCAGATTCTTTTCTTAGACGAACCTACGGCCAATCTGGACCCCCTTGGCCGTGCCGACTTCATTGACAAGGTCAGGGAGCTGGCAGATCAGGGCAAAACAGTCGTTATATCCACTCATATTATTCCCGAGATGGAGCAGGTGGCGGATCATGTTGCCATTATTGCCCGGGGTAAACTCGTAGTTGAAGGCAGCATTAAAGAGTTGACCTGCAGCCGCAGGCAGGGGTTGTACCGCATCGATGTACCGCAACCGGGACTTCTGGTCGAAGAGCTTACAAGTAACGGTTTTATTTCCCATCTCGAAGACGGACAGATAATAGCGGAAAGCGGTAATGAAGAGAAACTATCCCGGTCTGTGGTGTCCTTCTGCTGGCGGCACAAGCAGACGCTGCGGTTATTTGAGCCGGTCAGGGTCGATTTACAGCAGGTGTTCCGGGAAGCCCTGGAGAGAGTAGGAGGCAGTTATGATTCTTAACGTAATCATCAAAAGGGAAGTAAGAGATACTATTTTCTCAAAACGGTACCTGATCTATCTATCGTTGATGTTTATACCTGTCGGACTTGTGGCCTGGCTGGTACGTGTTCTGTATGACAATCCTTCCGCCCTGGCCAGGGTGGGGGCAGCTTACCCTGAACCTATTATTGCGGTGACGCCGGTAATTGCCCTGATGCTTTTTGTCTGCAGTTTTGTAACCTTCCCAGCCTTAATCAGCATCATTCACGCGGGGAACTTCATCGCCGGGGATCAGGAAAAAGGGGTACTTCTTTTATTGGCATCCAAACCCCTTAAACGCTGGAAAATCATAGCGGCCAAGTATCTGTCCTTCCTCGTTACTTTTGTCCCCTTAATCCTTGCCAGCTTAGGTTTGATGTATCTTCTGACATGGGTTACGGGCATCGGGCGGGCACAGGGTGAGGTATTTTGGGGTTTTTTTGTCTGGATTCTCACCCTGGTGATAGTGTATACCTCCATTGCCACCCTGTTTTCCTCAATGATGAGAAGACCAATGGAAGCTATCCTGGCAACTCTCATCATTTTCATGGTGTGGATTACAGTTGATTTTATCATGGTATATCTTCCTGCGAATATAGCCGATGTCCTGAGCCTGTTTACGGTTTCCTATTACGCGCAGACCTTTTCGTCTTACATCTCCGGAGGCAGGGCTATATCACTCATGATGTATAATCCCGGCATAGTATCAACAGCAGACTTCTGGCGCGCCCTGGCAGTTATAGTGACACTAATTGCAGCATTGGTGGTAAGTTCAATGGTGGTTTTACAAAAGAAGGATATCTATGCCCGGTAAAAGTATAAAGTATAGTTGTCTTCTGTCTGAAGTGATAAAGATATCTGCCTTACACTCCGGAGAACGGAACTACTTCGGCTACCGGTTTTCCATGGCTGGCGCAAAAGGAGGCAATTTGTCAAGGTGCTCAAGTGACCAATTCTGTTGGTTTCGATATCTTGCAGTATCTCCGGCAGGTAGCAATATCCTTGTATCAACCAATTAATTTCCACAGGAATTCCCGCTTCCTGATGTCAGGTATTCCGTTTAGAATCAATTTGATCCATTTTATTTTCCCTGCCGGCAGAGCCTTCTGTTCTCCCGGATCAAAAACAGTTAAAATGCCCATGATATGGCGATAATCCAGATTGTGCGTTTCTTTCCATTTAAAACCGCTGGTAATCTTTGTTCCCCTGCTATCCTCGAAGATAACATTCCTGGTAATATCATAGTTTTTTAAATTCACATTAAGGGTATTAAGAGATAATCTAAATACGAGATTACCTTCTTTTAAGTTGCTAAGTGGATTTAGGAAGAGAATCTGAACTTCCACATTACCCGGTTCGATTGCACCGCTGATTCTGACCAGGCGGGCTATACTATTATCCGTTTCTTTTACTCCGGCTGTAATTTGGTCAGCAGATGCCTTTTTCCGGGGAATAAAGATATAATCACCGGAAACCAGGTGCAGCACCAGGGCTGTAAGTAGAGAAAATCCGACTGCAAATATGACGATCCGGCTGCTCTTTCTCATAATACCGGTTCCCATTTTTTTTCATACAGTGGCATGAATAAGAATAACACAAGATAAATCAAGGCACCGGCAGCAATGGAAAATGAAAAACCAATTTTCATTGAAATAATAACGGCCAGTACGGAACCTCCGACCGACATTATTCCGTTAATACCCCACATAAGAGGTACTGCGTTTTCTTTCTTAACGAGATTCAGGGTTTTAATGCCGTGAGGAAAGGGCATTCCCATAAAGAAACCCAATGGTAAAAGCAGTCCGAAAGAAACAAGTACCCGTAATTCCAATGATGTGATCTGCCAATTATTGATGATCGTATTGATCAGCATAAAAACAAGCGGTGCAAACAGGGGCACCAGGATTAAAGGCAGGTACCTTCTGTTTAAATTAAATCTTTTCCATCCTCCTGCCAGACTGCCTGCTCCGCCTCCGGATAACAGGGCGACAAGTACCACAATAAATGAACGGGTGGGATGTCCGAGGAAAAGTGTAAACTTCTGAATCAATGGTATTTCGATCAGCATAAAGCCCAGGCCCAATCCTATAAAATAGTAGGGAGATCTTTTTAAGGCGATTTTTCTAAAAGCGGGTTTAAAGAATAACAGGGCGATTAAAATTACTCCGGCCAGAATAATTAACAGACTGATATTTATGCTGCTTTCGAAATCGTAAAAGTAAGGTTTGTTATCAGAGGTTGGGGTAAAATTCATTCTCTTTGTAAATTTAAGTTTTCCGGCTGCAATTCTGAACTGTTTCAGATTTGCCCAGAATTTATCTCCTGTGACATAGGGAATGTAAATAGGAGTATGTCTTCCGGATTTGATTAACTGAAACAATTTGGCTGCCTCCTTCGATGTAAAAGGAGATTTCCTGACCATCAGCAGAGGCATGCTTATGGTTTGGGAAGAGGCGCCCGGCATTCTTCTGTTTACGAGAATAAGGCGCTTTCTAAACTGTTCCTCTGAAATTCCCATATCTGCCAGGGATTCCTTTATGGTCAGCAGTAATCTGGTCATATCCTTCTCATCGTGGAGGATAAAGGCCAGCCTTCCCTGATCATCGAGTGCTTTCCAGTAATCCCTGATTGCCTCCTTTGTATAGATAAAATTTTCCGCAAGGGCAAACCCGACTGTTTCGGTTGCGTCGGTCATTACCTGTGCGAGATAGATGAGATCGTAGGACCCGGCAGGCGCCTGTTTTACAAAATTACGGCCGTCCTGTACATGCAGAGTAACTTCCTTACGGTTATATATACCATCGTTGTAGGAAGCATATTTCTGTGCCATTCTGACAGACCCCCTGTTTATTTCCACGGCCTGGATATCCGTGCTTCCGGCCAATATTGCCAGCAGAATGTCCTTGCCGCCGCCGGGTCCGATAAGCAGAGTTTTCCTGTTCGATCCGGTTTCGAAGGGAAGATAATTAAGGTCCCTTTTTAATCCATTTATCTTAGACAGATCTCCGTCGAATCTAATCATCTCGGAATTGGAGCCTCCGTCTATCGAAACTATTCTGCCCTGCCGGAAAGTCGGGATATTAATCAGATCGGTACGGGAATAAGCATCCCAGTTCCAATCCAACAGAGAATGAGCTATATTGTCGGAGCGAAAGTTACTTAACGAAGTCAAAGGACTTGTAAAATAGCCGGTAAAGCGCTCTTCGAACTGCCTGATCCCGGGCTGATATATGCCCGCCAATCCAAGAATGACAGCAAGACTTATGGGAACAGCCATTTCTTTTTTATCCGGCAGGTAAAAGGATAGAATCAGGGAGGATATTACCGTAAATCCTATGGCGATCAGAACCGTATTAACGGGCCCCCATTGGTTTAATGAAAAAACGACCGTTACGCTTCCGAGTCCGGCACCAAGCAGGTCTGCAAAATACAGCTTATAGCTCTGTTCCGAAAATATCTTAAAAACCATGGAGATAAAAACACCCCCGGCCAGAAACGGCAGTGCGCCTATTACCGAGTAAACTGCATAGAAATTGATGAAGGGAAGTTTGTAGATCAGAGAAAAAGATAAAATATAGGATGCTGCCAGAATCATCAGCCATTCCGGCAGCCGGAGTGCAGATGTGGTTTTTCTTTTCCTGCAGGCAAGACGATAAGAGATATACCCCCCGATACCAAGGCCGAATATGGCCATCGAAGTTACCAGGAATACATAGTGATACCGCAGCATGGGGGAGAAAACCCTGGTAAGCGTAACCTGATAGATAAAAAGAGATGCCGATACAAGAGAAAGGCAGAGCAGCAGGGCGATGATAGGAATCCTGCGATATGTATGTATACTGGGATTTACTGTAATTAATTTATTCTTCCCCGGTTTTTTCAATATTTTCCTCCGTATATCAGTTCCCTTCCATGAGCTTATTATGAGATTTTAACTACAGGTAATCACGATACCGGCGGATAGTTTTCCAGCGGTGTTTATTTTTCATGCTGCAGTTATTATTTGTTCCCCTTGTTTAAAAAACGATTCATGCAGTCCTGTGAGCAGAAGTAGTATCTTTTTCCGTTCTCTTCCGTAACGAACCGGTTGTTTTCCGTATGAACTACCATTTTACAAACCGGGTCGATTGCCTCCTGTTCCTGAAAAACAGCAGGAGCCGCATCGAACCGGGCGGCAAATCCGGCTTTTTCCAGATTGTTTCGGACTTCAATGAAAGTGGCTGAGGTCAGGCACTTCCGCACTACTTCCTTTATCCCGGATACATCGAGGTTTTTTAAGAGTTCGATAACAGGATTAAACATGTGGAAATCAATGCTGATATTATCAAATCCCAGCCCGACCAGTAACGGCAGGTAATGTAAATCCGAGGCCGTCTCCCCGCATATATTAAGCGGTTTTCCCGCTTCCGCAGCAGTATCGACAAGAGATTTCAGCATACGTAAAGCAGCCGGATTTTCAGGCTGATAGGAATGCTGTATATTTGCATTATTTCTATCCACAGCGAAGAAGTACTGAAACAGATCATTGGTACCGATACTGGCAAAATCAACAAGCTCAAGCAGGTTGTTAAAGCTCCAGACCGCAGAAGGTACCTCTATCAGAATCCCCTGTTCATAGTTTTTTATATATTCGGTGCCGCTGTCCTTCAGGGATTCTTCTGCACGGAAAAGAAGTTTTTTTAAGAAAAGCAATTCATCTACACTTTCTATCATGGGAAAGAGTATTCGTAATTGTCCGCCCTTTACTGCCGCCCGCAGAATCGCTCTAAGCTGAGTATGAAGTATCTCCGGGTGGAACCTGTAAATTCTGTGAGCTCTGAGTCCCAGGAAAGGATTATCCTGCGGGCCAAACGAAAAATAGGGAAGAATTTTATCTCCCCCGATATCAAGAGTTCTGATTGTAACCGGTGATTTACCACATTTTTCGAATAGCGATGAATAAACCGAATACTGAGTCTCTTCATCCGGAAATCCTTCCTGATTGTGCATAAACAAGAATTCCGTTCTGTATAATCCTATACCTTCCGTATTTAAGAGGAGTTCTCTGTTAACCTGTTCCGGGTCTATAATATTAGCCCATACTCCCACCGGCAGCAGAGGTTTTTCCCGGGTATCGGTTTTTCCGGTCTTCTTCACTGCCTGTATGCTTTCCTTCGTGGGGTCAAGAATAAGTCTACCGGTAATTGCATCGATTAAGACCTCCTGATTGTGTTTCATTGGTGCCTGCCGGAGATTCCCTATTCTAAGCACAGGAATGCCGAAGGATTTTGCAAGGATGGCAGCATGAGAAAGAGATGTCCCTTCCGAAACCAGCAGGCCGGATACTTTTGATTCTCTGGCCTCCAGTACCATGGAGGGGAGAAGCTCCTTTAATACGACAACAGGTGAATTTACATTACGTAATACTTTTTTAAAGACAGCCTGGTCTTCATTCTTAAGATTCATTTTTAGACGAAGCATAATATCTCTGATATCTGCCGTACGCTGAGAAACAAGCAAGTTTTCTGATTTTTCCAGAATATCGATTATTTCGCCGAGGACATGTTCAAGAGCGATTTCGGCGGCAAGATGATTTTTTCTGATCTGTTCATGTACACGGCCGAGGAAATCCTTATCTTCCAGAATTAACACATGTGTCTGTATTATCTCGGCTGCTTCGTACAAAGAATCAATCTGAAGGATTTTTACAGCCGCCTGAAGGTCGACCTTGAGCCGTTTTATTTCACGATCGAACCTGCCTATCTCCGCGTTAATATCAGAATAAGGCCGTCCGCTGATATCTGCGGATGAGTCAGGTTGATTATTAAAGAAACAGACCCTGCCCGCAGCAATCCCCGGTGCAAGAATTTCCCCTCTGATTAATAATTCTGCCATATCTTCATCTTTTATGCGGCCTGCCTTACCGGTTTTTACTGCTTTTCGATTCCTTTATTCCTGCGGGTAAGGTACTCTTTAATTCGATATACCCCCCTGGGGTATAATATAAGTGTGAATCGATTGCCTGTCAATACTTTCTGCTTCCCCTTTTAGTTGATGATACAGGATTCGAGGCGGAGGGTTTAAGCTTGATTTTACCGAAGTGCAGATACCGGACGGGATAACAACAGTAGAGTTTTTCTGTCTATTATGGGAGGTATCGATATTACGTTTTCAAGTTCACTTTAAGGAAGATAATGTCTTAATTTAGCCCGTGATGTCTATCTGTTTTGTTCATATACAAAGGGCAGCTGCTATATATAGCCGCTAATCTATTTATCGATTAGCGGCTGCATATACGATTCGGGTCATCCCGGGACATCAGTTTTTCTATCCCTTTTATAAGAGTTTCCACGTATACATGGATGTCTTTAATCT
>QILZ01000227.1 GCA_003233545.1 Spirochaetales bacterium | reverse complement strand
AAACCAATCCGTGGGCGATCTTTGATATGCAGCGGTGGACTATTACGGATTTTGAAAGAAATGTTAATCTGCAGAGGGCGATAACAAAAAGTCTCGAACAACATATGCTTGCTCTCGATGATATAGATGCGGTAAGTGTGACCCTCGTTGTACCGAAGAAGGAACTGTTTTCCGAGGATCAGAATCCGGTTATAATAATTACTCCAAAACCGGGTTCCGATTTTACACAGAACAGAAAAAAGATAGAAGGAGTTGTTAAACTCATTAAGTATGCCGTAGCCGGATTAAAGGATGATCATATCGTCATAACCGATGAGAATGGTATTCAGCTTAACGATTTTAAAGATCTAAGGGATGTCGACAGGATAGATATTGCAAAAAGAGAAATTAAAACAAAAACGGATCTGGAACGGCAGTATCAGAATGAAATCATGAAATCGTTACAAAACATTTTCGGGCAGGACAGGGTGGAAATCGTAAGGCTCGATATAAACCTCGATATGAGTAAGGAGACAATTAAAACAGAGGAGCATTTTCCCATTACAATGAAAAAGGATAACCCCCTGACTCCTTACGATGAAACGGTAGTAACTCCCTCCATCACTATTTCCAAACAGACGACCGATGAAAAATTTCAGGGAACGGGATTTAATCCGGAGGGGCCTCCGGGGCAGGAAGGGCAGACACCTCCGGCATATAAGGACCTTTCCAATCTTGTAGGAAAATATTCTAAAAATTCGGTTACCCAGAATGAAGTTGTTAATACGAAGAATATTGTAGAGGTAAAGAGTCCCTGGGAGATCAAGAGATTAACGGTAGCAGTAGCCCTGGATGGTATATGGAAAAAGAAGTATGATGATAAAGGACAGGTAATGGTTAATCCGGATGGAAGTATCAAAAGAGAATATGTACAGATCCCGGATGAAGATGTCAAAAAAGCAATTGCACTTGTAAAAGATGCCATCGGCTATGATAAAACCAGGGGTGATTCGGTAACGGTAGAGGCACTTCAGTTCGACCGGACAAGACAGTTCGAACAGGAAGATACACAGTTCAGAAAGCAGATGCAGATAAAGAGGACAATTGTTACCATAATTCTGGCCCTGGGCGTATTGTTTCTTGCCGCTCTGATGTACAGGTTTATATCGAAGGAGATGGAAAGGAGGAGAAGGCTCAGGGAAGAAGAGCTGGCACGGCAGCACCAGGCTATGCGTGAAGCCGCCTTAAGAAGCGCCGAAGAACAGGGTGTGGAAGTCGAGCTCTCCATAGAGGAAAGGGCGCGCCTCGAGATGCAGGAAAATGCTATAAATATGGCCAGGGAACATCCGGAAGATGTGGCTCAGTTAATCAGGACCTGGCTTGTAGAGGAGTAAGGAATGGCTAAGAGAGGAAAAACCGCAACGGCCACCCAGCCGGCAGCCGGGAAAAAGGGTGTTCAGGCAGGCGGTGCACACAGAAGACAGCTTTCGGGAAGACAGAAAGCCGCTGTATTTCTTGTTACTCTCGGGTCGGAAATATCTGCGGAAATATTTAAAAACTTAAGGGAAGATGAAATCGAACAGCTTACATTCGAAATTGCGCGGCTGGAGAACATAGAGCCGGATGAACGCGATCAGGTTCTTGTAGAATTCCAGGAACTCATGATGGCTCAGGATTTTATTTCTACAGGCGGAATCGATTATGCGCGCGAATTACTCGAGAAATCACTCGGCACACAGAAAGCGGTCGATATAATAAACAGGTTAACAAGCTCTCTGCAGGTAAGACCCTTCGATTTTATAAGAAGAACCGACCCTGCGCATCTTTTAAACTTTATTCAGCAGGAACATCCTCAAACAATAGCACTTATTCTTGCATACCTGGAACCTCAGAAAGCCTCGATAATTCTATCCAACCTTCCTCATGAGGTTCAGTCCGACGTTGCGAAACGAATTGCGACGATGGACAGAACATCGCCGGAGGTTCTGCGTGAGGTCGAGCGTGTGTTGGAGAAAAAACTTTCCACACTTTCTTCCGAAGATTATACCGCAGCAGGAGGGGTGGAGAGTATCGTTGAAATTCTGAACCTGGTGGACAGGTCGACTGAAAAGACAATTATAGAATCACTCGAAGAGGATGATCCGGAACTTGCCGAAGAAATAAAGAAGAGAATGTTTGTATTCGAGGATATAGTACTACTCGATGACAGGGCAATACAGAAGGTATTAAGAGAGGTGGATACAACGGAACTTGCAAAGGCGCTTAAGGCGGTCGATTCGGAGGTTCAGGATAAAATATTCAGGAATATGTCGAAACGCGCGGCAACATTACTCAAGGAAGATATGGACTACATGGGTCCCATCCGATTAAAGGATGTCGAGGAATCACAGCAGAAAATCGTATCCATTATCCGGAAACTCGAAGAACAGGGTGAAATCGTTGTTGCCCGTGCCGGTGAGGATGAGCTGGTTGTATAGGCAACGGCTGGAGGAAAGATAATTGGCAAAAAATGTCTTTAAACCAAGGGAAATAATGTACAGGACACGGAAGGTTTTTATCGAACCTCCTAAGATTAAACCGGAAGAACCGGCTGCGGTAGAGGTAATGGAGGAGTATACCGGTCCTTCCGCAGATGACTTAAGGCGTGAAGCCGAAGAATTCCGGAAAAACTGGGGCAAAGAAAAACAGGAGATAATAGATGCTGCAAAGGCAGAGGCTGATAAGATAATAAAAGATGCGGAGAGAGTTGCATTCGAAGAGGTCAAGAAAAAAAATAATCAGGCTCAAAAAATACGGCAGGAAGCGGAAGACGAAGCAAAAAAGATAATAAGTGAAGCAGGAAAAAAGGCAGAAGAGATAGAAAATGAAATCCGCAGTAAAGTCGATCAGATAGAGAAAGAATCATATGAGCGGGGTTATAAAGAGGGTCATGACAGGGGTTACCAGGAAGGCAGGGAAGAGGTTAAACGACTTATCGACAGGCTGCATGCTATTATTTCGAAAGCAATAGAGAAACGAACTGAAATAATAGAAGAATCGGAAACACAGCTTATTAATCTTGTTCTGCTTATTGCAAAGAAGGTAATCAAGGTAATTTCCGAGAATCAGAAAAATGTTGTTATAAACAATGTTGTTCAGGCTCTGAGGAAGCTTAAGAGCAGGGGCGATGTTGTTATCAGGGTAAATATAGCTGATCTGGAACTTACTTCCGAACATATAAAGGATTTTATGGGCATGGTGGAGAATGTAAAATCGATTTCCGTTTTAGAGGATTCCTCCGTGGACAGGGGCGGATGTATTATAGAAACGGATTTCGGGCAGATCGATGCGAGAATATCCTCGCAGCTTCATGAAATAGAAGAGAAAATACTGGAGCTTATGCCTATTAAGGCAAAAGGAGAAGGTTGATTTTTTTGGCTTGAGTGGGAGGGGAAAATGGGAATATTCGATAAATACTCATCTCAATTGGAAAGAGTCGATCCGATTAAATATACCGGTACCGTTACCATGGTGCGAGGACTTCTTATAGAGAGCAGAGGACCTCATGCTGTGGTCGGAGAGCTCTGTCAGATTCTTGTACCAAGGGGCAGAGGCATAGTCTGGGCGGAGGTTGTCGGTCTTAGGGGTAAAACGGTACAGCTTATGACATACGATGAAATGGAAGGGATAGAAGTCGGATGTATTGTGATAGCCATGGGAGAACATCTCAGTGTACCGGTTTCGGAAAAACTCTTAGGCAGGGTTTTAGATGCCATGGGAAGACCGATAGACGGCAAAGGGGATATAGGTTCTCCCGAGTTGTACTCTGTTTTCGGCAGCCCTCCGGATGTTTTGCGGAGGAAGAGAATAACAGAGAAAATATCGACAGGCATAAGGGCGATAGATGCCCTTATAACAGTGGGAAAAGGACAGAGAATGGGTATTTTTTCCGGAAGCGGAGTGGGGAAATCGACACTTCTCGGTATGATAGCAAGGAATACCTCGGCAAGAGTTAATGTGATTGCACTGATCGGTGAAAGAGGAAGAGAGGTCAGGGAATTCATAGAAAACGATCTTGGCGAAGAAGGGCTTAAACGTTCCGTTATCATTGTGGCTTCCTCCAACAAGCCTCCTGTTTCACGTATCAGGGGAGCCTATGTTGCTACTACTGTAGCGGAATACTTCCGTGACAGGGGGCTCGATGTTATGCTGCTCTTCGATTCCGTAACAAGATTTGCAAGAGCTCAGAGAGAAATAGGCCTTGCTGTCGGCGAACCTCCGGCTACAAGGGGCTTTACTCCATCTGTTTTCGCTTTGCTTCCGAAATTATTGGAGAGGAGCGGAGCTTCGGAAACCGGAACTGTTACCGGTTTTTATACGATCCTCGTTGAAGGCGATGATATGGATGAGCCGATAGCTGATAATGTACGGGGGATACTGGACGGCCATATTGTGCTGGAGAGAAAGCTTGCCGAAAAAAATCATTACCCTGCAATCGATGTACTAAAATCGATTTCGAGATTAGCGGTATCTGTGACGGGCGATGCAACCAAAAAAGCGGCGGGTTTTATAAAGAGAATGCTTGCCGTGTATTCGGAAGCGGAAGATCTGATAAATGTGGGAGCTTATGCAAAGGGAAGCAATGAGGAAATCGACCGGGCTATCGACAAATTACCGGAGATTAATGCATTTTTAATTCAGGGGGTAGGTGAAAAATCCACAGTGCGGGATGCGATTGTACAGGCCGGGGAAATAGCCGGAATCGAGATACCGGAAGAGGAGATTGGTGTTGCGGCGCTTCAGGTTCAGGCTTGAGAAACTTCTTGTTTTAAGGAGACATGCCGAGAAAGAATGGGAGATTAAACTGGCGGAAATTACCGGAATGTGTATAAGACTGGAAAAAGAGATGATAAAGGCAGAATCGGAAAAAATAAGGGTTCTGGTGGAGCTTAAGGCCGGCAGAGGAATGATCGATATGGAAATATTAAGGTACAGGGAGCACTATACGGGTAGGCTGAATCAGAGACTTTCGGAATTGGAAGATGAACTTATTAAAAGAAGAATCGAATTGGAAAAGATTCGAAAAAAATATATCGAGGTTTCAAGAGACAGGAAGGTTATCGGAAAATTAAAAGACAGGCGTGGAGCCGAATACTATAAAAAATCAAAGTTGGAAGAAATAAAGATAACGGATGATATTAATGTTAAAAAAAATAAATTTAATTAGGAGGGTCTTTTGGCTTACTATGGAGGTATAGGGGCCGGAGCACGGGTTTTTATTCTGTTTCTTTTGGTTATTGTTCTGGTATTGGGAGGACTTATCTGGTTCGATTATCTTGGAATAATCGACGTCAAGGAGACTCTTTCTCCCGTTTTCGAAGCTGTCGGCCTTCACAAACGGACACCTGTAAAAGCAATAGATGATCCTCTTCTGCTGGAGAGGGTAAGAATTAAAAAGAAAGAAGAGGCTCTGATCATAAAAGCGGAAAAGCTTGATAAACGTGCTGCGGATTTAAAAAAAAGTGAAGATGAGTTGGGTCAGAAGATGGAAAAAGTGGCGGAAGAAGAAAAAGCTGTTGCGGAAAAGGAAAAATCGTTTAACGAAAGGGTAAAAGCATTCGAGAATAGAAGAGTGAACCTGGTGCAGAATTCAAAATACCTGGTGGGAATGCCTCCGGAAAAGGCAGTGGCTATACTTTTAAAGATGAATGATCAGGATATTATAGATACATTCAGGATCACAGAGGAAGAGGCGGTAAAGGCCGGGCAGACTTCATTAGTCGCCTATTGGCTTTCTCTTATGCCTCCCGAACGTGCTGCTGAACTTGAACGAAAAATGGCCAGGATGCCGAAGAGTTAACGGAAGGGATAAAGGAGTAATATTTGGCTTTTTTACAGGCAGAGAGTGTCAAAATGGATAATAAAGCTGTAAAACCTGTTAATACGGTATCAAAGAAAGAGCTGCCGGCAGGTGAATTTCTGAAAATGCTCAAAAAGGGACTGGTCTCCCTTAAAGGAAAAGAAAACGCGGTTTCCATGCTCGAAAAAAAGATTTCCGTTCTTATAGATGATATGCTCAAAAAAGATACATGGCGGGTTTTTAAAAATAATTCTACAAATATTTCTAAGGAACTTAAAGTGGTATCCGCTGTTAAGCAGCTTCTTAAAATGCTTGGGAATAACGATAAAATCAAGGATGATGATAAAGAAACACTGTTAAAAAAACTTTTGGCTGAAATTAAGAAGGGCAGCGGTAACGCTCTTCTTAATTTTACGAATGAACAGATAGAACTTATTAA
This sequence comes from Spirochaetales bacterium, assembly GCA_003233545.1. Classification (GTDB taxonomy): domain Bacteria; phylum Spirochaetota; class Spirochaetia; order SZUA-6; family SZUA-6; genus SZUA-6. The sequence continues at coordinate 927 of QILZ01000227.1, read as the reverse complement.
AAGTATAATTACTGCAAAGAAGGTTAAGGGCGGTATCAAGGCAGCCGGGAAAACCGGAGTTTTAAATAACGCTGTTAATACTCCGGTAACGGATATGCGTAAACATACAGTCGAGCCTCTTAAAAAACTGAAGGTCACGGATTTAAGAAGCGGAAAAAAAACGGTTCTCTCAAAAAAGGATAATACGACAGCTGCTAAGAATACAAGCAGTACGAACATGAATAAAACAGGTGCTTTTAAGAACGTATCTGCATTTCGTGTTTCAAATATAAGTACTTCGGAAGTCGAAGTGAAAAATCATGATACGGAAAAGGGCCGTTTCCGGACTGTCCTGGATAAAATTCGCGATATATTAAAACCTTATTCTGTTAAGCGAAGCAGTATAATACTAAAAGATAACGGAAGCGGAGAGATAAGGTTAATCTTAAAGCCCGAATCCCTTGGAAATATAAAGATAAAATTGAATATTACAGAGAATCATATAGCGGGCAAAATAGTTGTCGAAAATAATAGTATGAAGCAGTTAATAGAAAGTCATCTTACCGATTTAAAGACAGCTCTTAATAGTGACGGTTTCCAGAATTCAAGTTTTGATGTTTCCGTGGGAAACGGATTGGCCGGCCGGAAGCAGTACGGGAATTCCAAAAGGTATGATGAATATAAAAATACTGCAGATGCTCTGGAGGAATTTGATAACAGCATAACTCTGCTGCCGCAGTTAGGTGCAGAGGATCTGGTAGTAAATCTTGTTGTATAGAATGGAGGAACCATGGATTTAACAACAGTATTATCACCTGCAGAACTTGCAAATTTAAAGCAGAAGGTGAATACTCTTAATAAACGTGTAAATAATGGGAAAAGTATTAAAACAACATTGGATAAAAATGATTTTCTGAAGATGTTGATTACCCAGCTTACACATCAGGA
>QILZ01000195.1 GCA_003233545.1 Spirochaetales bacterium | reverse complement strand
CGGGAAATACGGTAAGGTAAGGTATGCGGAGTTTGCCCGTTTTTCCATGACTCCATCATGGACACAGGATAACTGGATATTGGACGGCAAACTTTCCGGAAATGCCGCCCTGGATCTGCATATACACGATGTGGATATGATCCTGTTTCTCTTCGGAAAACCTGAGGGTTTAAAGTCGAACGGTATAACGGAAAAGGACGGAAGCATTTCTCATATTACAACACTCTATCAGTATAAGGACAAAGTGGTAACTTCTTCAGGCGGCTGGATCTGTTCCGGCAGTTTCGGATTTAATATGCGTGCCATGTATATACTGGAAAAGGCAACTGTAGAGCTGGATTTTTCCAGGAATCCGGTTGTAATGGTATATCCGGATGAGGGAGAAAAATATCCTCTGCCGCTTTCGGAAGGGGACGGCTATTACTACGAACTGCGTAATTTTACGGAGGGCGTGGCAGCAGGCAGTTTTTCGGGTACCGTAACGCCTGAATCGGCACTGGAATCCGTTCGTATCTGTTTTGCGGAAATCGATTCTGCAAAGCGGGATAAAGAAATCAGGATTTAAAAAGATAAGGAGAATTCCATGAGAATACTGGCAGTCGGAGCGCATCCGGATGACCTGGAAATCCTCTGCGGCGGAACGCTTGCGAGGTTTGTACGGGAAGGGCATGAACTTGTGATGTGCCATACATTAAACGGGAATTTAGGTCATACGGAAATACCAAGGGATGAACTGAAAGATATAAGGAGGGAAGAAGCCAAGAATGCGGCTTCCGTTATCGGGGCGGAATCGATAACACTGGATATCGATGATCTTGATATATATCCCGGTAAGGATGCCAGGTATAAGATGATAGAGGCTGTCAGAACAGCAAAACCGGATATTATTATCCTTCCCGATCCGGCTGATTACATGCCCGATCATACAATCACTTCCACTGTCGGATTTGATGCAAGTTTTATGGCGACATTGCCGCAGCTTATTACCAGGTCGCCTGCGCACCGGAAACTGACACCGGTATACTATATGGACACGCTTGCGGGATTTAATTTTAATCCTGAGGAATTTGTGGATATTTCGGAAACGGAAGGGGTTAAAAGAGAAATGATTGCATGTCATAAGAGCCAGGCGCAATGGCTTAAGGAACACGATAATATCGATTACGTCGAGTTTGCAATGGTGCAGTCTGCATTCAGGGGTATGCAGTGCGGGGTAAAATATGCGGAGGCTTTTAGACAGATGAGGGTGTGGGGCAGGGTTACAACGAGGCGTTATCTGCCCTGATCGATACGGAGAATAAATATTATAACGGGAGTTTTAAAAAAATGGAATATAATCTGCTTAATACTATAAACGGTTCATTACTGGAAAATTTCTATCCCGGGGGGTGGGATTTAAAAAAAATAGATCTCTGTATATCGGATAAACCTGATGATATCTTTATTCCCCGGAAGTGGTGGAACAGGGATTTTACACCTGTAAGCTGTAAAACGCTTGCCGATTTTAATACGTTTATGGGGCATGAAATTGCGATGAAAATTCGACGTTCAGGAGAAGCCGGACGGAAGCTAGTAATGATTCTGCCTGTAGGTCCGATGGGTATGTACCGCTGGGCTATATTTTTCCTTAAGGAATGGGGAATATCCGCTGAACATGTTTTCGGTTTTAATATGGACGAATGGTCAGATGCGGAGGGTAATACACTGCCTCCGTCCAATCCGGCTTCGTTCAGGCATGCTATGGAAAATGCGTTTTACGGACCTCTCGGTGAATATACGATCCCGGAAGACCATAGAAATTTCGCCACAAGGGATAATCTTCCCCAATATCCGGAAAAAATACAAAACCTCCTCGATAAAGGAGCGGAACTTACCGTTGTTTTCGGTGTCGGAAGAGTTTTTCATATTGCTTTCTGGGAGCCGCACTTTGCCGCCCTGTTTTCTTCGGAAGAGGAATGGAAAAGACAGACACACAGGCTTGGGGCAAAGCTTCATCCGCTGACTATCGAGCAGAATGCACTTACAAGTTTTAAGAGCAGAACGACATTGGTTCCGGCCTATGCAAATACGATAGGCCCCGGGATTTTTCTAAAGGCCGGCTGGATAATCGGGGGGTGCGATGGTGCGTTCGGCCGGGGAATGCAGTGGCAGGGTTTAAGTTTATGGGTAACACTCCGTTACGGGCCCGATATGTGGGTGCCTTCGAGTTTTATGCCCACTCTTCCGGGAAAGCTCTTTTTCCTAAAGGAACTGGCAGGCCCTCTCGATGCCGAGTGTAATTAGAAGAGGTTTTGAAAACACGTTTTTACTGTGAAAATTGCGGCGGAGAGGTGCCGTTTAATGCTGAAGTCTGCCCTTACTGCGGCAAACTGTTCGGGGGTGTTAAATGTCCTATCTGCGGATTCGAAGAAAAGCCTGTGCTCTTTACCGAAGGGTGTCCTCGATGCGGTTATATGAGTGTTAATCTTAAATATCCGGAACAGGGTAAAGGGGTAAAGAAAAAACCTGCTGTGATGAAGGCCGATAAAGAGCACCCGTTTATTTCTCCGGTTATTTTTAAGACAGCCCTGTTGATTCTGGGTTTACTTTTAATTTTTTTAATTTTTTTGCTCTTTAAGGTTTGAAAGAAGCATATAAAGTCTGTTATAGTCAGGGTGAGGATAAGGAGGCACTATGACCGAAAAAGAAAGAATTGTACCCGGTCTCGATGGAGTACCCATTGCAAAATCGACAATATCTTTTATCGACGGAGAGAAGGGAATCCTGGAGTATCGGGGATTCCCGATTCAGGAGCTTGTGGAAAAAAGTTCTTTTGAGGAGAATTCATTCCTGCTTCTGAAGGGGAGACTTCCTAAAAAAACGGAACTGAAAGAATTCGATGAACAACTAAAGGAGAACAGGGAGCTCAAGTTCCGCTTTATCGATATCTTAAAAGCTTTTCCCGAAGCCGGTCATCCTATGAACGTTCTGCAGGCAAGTGTTGCAATCCTGGGTATGTATTATCCTATTAGCGATGTGGAAGATGAAAAAGAGGTAGAGCGGGCAATAATCATACTGCTTGCAAAAATACCGACGATTATTGCAGCGTGGAACAGGATCCGCCATGGTTTCGAGCCATTGGCTCCGAGAAAAGACTTGTCTCATTCCGCTAATTTCCTCTATATGATTCTTGGTAAAGAGCCTGATGTTAAAATGACAAATGTTATGGATGCTTCGCTTATATGCCATGCCGATCATACGATGAATGCCTCCACCTTTACGGCACGGGTTGTTACCTCGACACAGGCAAAGCCGCATGCCGTTATATCTTCTGCAATCGGTGCCCTGTCCGGCCCCTTACACGGTGGTGCAAATGAACATGTGGTAAAGATGCTGCGGTCCATAGGTTCTGTGGAAAATGTACGTCCTTATATTCAGAATATGATACGCTCGGGAAGCAAAATAATGGGACTTGGGCACAGGGTTTACAAGGTAAAAGACCCGAGAGCCAAGATTCTACAGAAACTCGCAGAACTGTACTTTGCCACACACAATTCCACACCTCTCTTTGATGTTGCGAAAGAGGTGGAAAAATATGCGGTAAGCATCCTTAAAGATAAAAAGATATATCCTAATGTGGATTTTTACTCCGGAATAGTCTATGAAAGAATGGGAATACCTACGGACTTCTATACTCCCATCTTTGTCATGGCCCGAACTGTCGGCTGGCTTGCCCACTGGAGAGAACAGCTTGCCGGCAACAGGATATTCAGGCCGACGCAAGTTTATGTAGGTGAACACGGGAAAAAGTACGTTCCTGTGGATCTGCGATAATATTAATTAATAGACAAAGGAGATACCGCCTCCGGAGAAGAGGTAGAAATTCTGTATCGATTCGAATTCTCCCGCAGCAATAAACGAGAGGAAGAGGCGTGTGTCTGGAAGCATCCAGTTTATCTCCGCTCCGGCCTGTAAAGGCAGGTCTGCAAATTTAAATGAAGTAAACGGAGCCGACCGCAGAGAGGCTGATATTCCGGCTGTCAGTGAGCCGAAATCGAGCAGGATGCCCGCCTGTTGATAGAGCCATGAAAAGACTCCTGCAGTACCTGTGATATTGTTATCATCGGGATAAATAACCGGAAAAGGGGCAAGTATTATTCCGGGAGAATAGACCAGGTTAAAAAATCCTGCGGATAACTGAAGCGGAAATCCTGCGGAAATACCTGTGCTGTTGGCAAATCTGTCCGTTGTAGTGCCCTGCTGATAGGCAGCCTTTATAAATAAGCCGGCGTTAAAACTTAACGCTGACCGCAGACGGATTATCCTTCTTTTTAAAGATATACTTGCACCCATAGGTATATTATCCGTATTTCCTAAAATAAGGTTACCCAGAATATTCAGTTCATATTCTCTCCCGATTCCAAAGCGTATCGAAAGATCTGCGGGAGCCGTAAAAACCGGAACATTATCGACCGGTTCCTGGTGGCCGGTTAATATGAAGGATATTTGTAAATCACCTAAGGGAAGAACCTCCGCAGTGGGAGAATAGAGAAGCCCGGAGGTACCGTTCCATAAAGCGCGGTATCCTATCATAACGGAACTGTCTATAGTTATACTGATTGTTTCGGTTTCGGTAACGGATGAATCCCTCGATTTGCCAGTAAGTACAACTCTGTATGTACCGTCGGGCAGCGGTTTGCCCTTTTTGTCTCTCCCTTTCCACATTACATGCTGGTTCCATGTGGAGAAAGATTTAAAATTACTGTTAAAAACAACAGCATCGCTGCTATTGTAAATTTTAATATTCCCTGTTCCCCGGGAAGTAACCGTAAATGACAGTTTTACATTCCCTGTCAGCCCCGGGTTTGCAGGGTTAAAAACACCGCGGGATGATGCAAGGCCGGATATGTGAAATATCGCTTTTTTCAGGGCAGCATTAATATTAAGTACCTCATTTTCATTAATCTGAAGTTCCTCTTTATAATCGTTGTAGCCGAAGAGACGAATATGCAATGAATACGTGCCTACCGGAAGTTCGTGCATCCCTTCGGACAGCGCATGATCGTCCAGCTCTATCGATGCTTCGGAGGGTGCCGCTTTTAAAGAAAGGTAACCGGTTATCTGTTTTAAATCGGTAGTATAGATGAGAAGACCGCCTTTGTAGTCTATCCATACAGCCTTACTGTAGTATCCTTCCTTACGGAGGGTCAGTTCATAACTTCCCTTTTCCATATCTTTTATTAAAAGAGGTGTCGTTCCCATATACTTGTTATCGATGAACAGTTCGGCGTTATCCGGATTGGTAACTATTTTTAACCCCTTTTCCCCGGATTTTTCTGCTTTTGAACTGCTGTTTTCCTTGCCGTTCTTTTCTTTGGTACCGGGCTGGCTTTTTAAGGACTTTTCCTGTTTAACTATGTTTGTATAGAGAGATCCTCTCGAAGTAGTGCAGGAAAAAAGAAATAAAAACGAAATAATGTATATGATATACATAACGTATTTTTTCATGACATTAATGATTATAATCTGAAGGTGCAGGAGTAATCAATTAAAAATGATAATTAATTTACTATTGCATAATAATGTTTTTAACCGATACAATAAGTGAAAAGCAAGTTATAAGGGCCGGTATGCAGTCGAAGAGAAAAGTAAAAAAAGAAAAACGAATTAATTTTTTTTACAGGATTAAAGAATTATATCTCGATCTTAAAAAGGAAAAGCTTCCCAATCTTCTCGTTATTGTATTTATTGTCATACTGATAGGAGGTGCGCTGGTTTTTTTTGCAGAGATTAAAAAAAATCATTCGATGTTTTCTAATTTTTTTGATGCCTTCTGGTGGGCAGTTGTAACGATTACAACCGTGGGATACGGTGACAAGTATCCCATAACGGTAACCGGCAGAATACTGGCTCTTTTTCTTATGCTTATGGGTGTAGTAACTACTTCGATACTTTCAGGAACGATAGCGAGTATTTTCGTGGACAGAAAAATCAGGGAGGGTAAAGGTTTGCAAGATGTATCCATGCGAAATCATCTGGTATTATGCGGCTGGAATAAGAATGCCGAGCAGATACTCGATGGAATAGGAAAAATATCCGGCAGAGGCAAGCAGGAAATTGTACTGATAAATGAAATGAATCCTGAAGAATTTCAGTCTCTGACTTCGAAATTACAGGATATAGATTTAAGGTTTGTACGCGGTGATTATACCCACGAAACCATTCTTAAGAAAGGTTCGATTATAAATGCAAAAGCTGCTATTCTACTCTCCGATGAATCCGGCGAAAACAGTCTCGATAATGCCGACGAAAGAACGATTCTTGCATCACTTGCCATCAAATCTATGAATCCCGATATTATTTTAGGTGCTGAAATAGTGAATCCGGAAAATGAACAACATCTTAAAAGGGCCAATGTCGATGATATTATTATTTACGGTGAATTTAATGGTTTTCTTCTTGCCAGTTCGACAATGTCAAACGGTATTCCTATGCTTGTAAAAGAACTCCTTTCATTCGAAAGCAGAAATGTACTTAAGAATATTCCGATCCCTGTTCAGTTTGTCGGCAGAAGTTTTATCGAGCTTGCAGACCACTTCCTGAAAAATGGCGAGGGTATTCTGATCGGGGTTTTGTCGGAAGAGAAGAAGATGACTCTGGATGATATCCTGTCCGATGATTCCTCTGCCATCGATGCTTTTATTAAACGAAAGTTTGCCGAAGCGGAAATAGATCTATATGAAAGTGCAGAGAAGGAAGAACTGCAGATAAAGCTGAATCCCGGTAAGGATTATACTATCAGAGACAACGACTCGGCTTTTATCTTGGGTTGATCAGGAGCGGATTATGGGAAAGAAGAAGAAAAACGATCTGTTAAAAAAGGTCGGGATTCTCTCCGATTTAACAGAAGCGGAGAGAAATCATATTTTCAAAATTGCAAGAAAGGTCGAGGTATCCTCAGGTGATATAATAATGAGAGAAGGGGAGATAGGGGATTCCATGTTTCTGTTTCTCGA
>QILZ01000125.1 GCA_003233545.1 Spirochaetales bacterium | reverse complement strand
CTTTTTTTCCGCAGGAGGTGCGGGAGGAGGCGTCTCCGCATTTTTAGCCTTCTCCTTCGACGGAGCCGCTGCACCCTGGTGTCCCGGTACTTTCCCGGGATTAAGCTTCTTAAAATCGAGCCCCTTCATAAGCTTTGCAAGCATATCAGCCGGTATCTTAACAGGTTCGAAGGTCGGGGCAAGAGCATTGGCCATCTGTCCCGCACCGATCTCTATGGTTTTCCCCGCTTTATTCGTAAAGTCTATTAACCCCTGTGTTACAAATGCAATCTCTTCCGAACCCGGAAGTACCTCCATGCCGAGGTCGGTTCCGCGTACACCTGCAACCGTAGAAGGTCCTTTAAAGGTGTACTTCTCGTTGCCTGTTGCCTTTGCCGCAACAGCCCGGAATTTCCCGACGGCTATGGCAAAAATATTTTCTCCGGTACCGTCCATCGCCTGAAGACCCTCTAACTTAAAGTTAGTATTTTCGGAAATCTTTATAATGGAACCATTGGGATCCAGCTGAAGTTCGGCATAATCCGCCGCCTCCGTGACAACGGTAGAACCTACCGGAATCTCGAATCCGAAGTAAAGATCCGACGAGTAAAGTTCTGTTCCGTCCGGTTCCACAAGACGAAGTGCTCCGCTCGAATCCTCGAAGTATTCCAGAACAGCCGAAGCCTGTGTACTCTGAGTTTTTTTCTGCTGAGCAAAAATCAGGACCGCCGGCATCAAAAGTAAAATAAAAACAATACCTGTAACTATCTTCTTCATAGAAACCTCCAAATCGTTAGAATAACTGGATCGAACTTTCCAGCCCCGAGGTGATTGCCCATTGATTTTCACCCGGTGCAGCATCCGGAATATACTTTATCCTATATACAAATGAAATCATTGCAGGCCCTGTCTGATAGTTTAGCTGTGCCTTTATTACCGCATCTTCAGGACTCACAAGATCACTCCATGTCTTTATCAATTTCTTGTCGTAACTCGCATCGAAGGAAAAACCGGGCAAAATATTGTTCTTAATTTCAAATATACCACTTAGATGCGGATAATTCATGATATTATCCGGATCATTTACGGCAACTTCACCGAAGGGTCCTTCCACACCTATATTAAAAACAATGCTATCCTTGAGAAAGGATGTTCCGATGCTTGCAAACCATCCGACAAATGCGGGTATTCCGCTGCCCTCCGAAATTAACTGGTATTTAACCGTCCGGAACAGGTCGTACGAGGAATCGAAGTAATCCGGAATAAAATTAGCTCCGAGTATGCGGAGCTGCGCTCCGTATGTCAGAAAACTTATCAGTTTACCGCCGAAGCCTAACATTCCTCCTACCGATTTCCCGGCTAAAGAGGCAAGGTCGCCGAAAGTGGCAAGCGAAACAACAGGATTGGACAACAGGGGCAGTCTGAAATCGGTCCCGAATGCGGCGATACCTTCCTGAATATTCGTATCGGGATCCAGATCGGGAGACTGTGCATATACATTTGTATCCGCAGCAAAGGTTGCCCCGATCTGCAGATTCTTTGCAATCGGTATCTCCGTATAAACAAAGGGCCTTACAAAGAACCTTGCACCGACAACATCCAATACGGCAAGATTGCCGATGACGCTCTCGAATCCTATAAGCGGAAAATTAAACAATGATCCGTCGAGATCGAAACTGAGTCCGAATATTCTCTTTTCCGGCAGCAGCATTGTGTTGGAATAATTCCCCATAATAAATCCGTTGCCGAGAGTCGCATCGTTAATGGATCCGAATTTCGCATAAATGGGATCTCCCTTTACTCCGTACCGCACATAACGTATAAGAGGCAGATAAAGCCCCAGAAGATTGGAAAAAGTTAAAGGTTCGGGAACCCAGTCCGCCTTTCTTACGGAGAATTCATTACTTCCTGCTCCGCCTGTAAAATTGTAATGCAATGTTACATCGAGGCCGATTCCGATTTTACCGAATGAAATATCAGGATTAAAGCTCAACTTCTGATATGTAACGGTATTCCCGTTTTCCACAAAAGACTGGGTACCGATAACCATGGACATGCCCATATTAAAAGGTTTTTCAGTTTCCACAGAAAAGACCGGAGAAATCAGAACAATCGTTAAAAGTGCAAATAAGCTCCATAACTTTACTTTGCCTGTCATAAGAACCTCCTTGTAAATCTTTATGTATATTATAACACCTTTCCCGCTAATCTTCCAATATTTTTGGAATAAATTAGTTCCGGTGGTGTCATGATAATCCAAACTACCTGTAAATTCCTTAAAAACTTATTTTTACTTCCATTCCTCCCTTTATAAACACCCTGAAAGCCTTACGTTCCACACTATTACTATCCGAATACTCATAATCGAATCCTATTCCCGTATTAAATTTAACATAACCGTAATCCGGCATAACAAAAGAGGATTCATGCGAGATCATGAGGGTAACCGGGTGAGATTCATCCGTACTGAACGTAAATTCCTCGATGTTTCTGATAAAACTCGCCTTTAAGAATTTTTCCGGCACATAGGCCAGCCTTATTCCTTCTTTCGGTTTTACATTCCAGGTAAATGAAATATCAGCGGAATCCGCATAACGTTTTTCCGCCTGATCCTCTATTTTAAACCTGTTCTTCAGTGTCAGAAGATTCTTATCTTTCCCATAGAGACTTATGTAATGCCCGATCGATAAACTGTATGTTTTTATACTATAATCATCATTTAAGTCCATGTCCAGGAAAAGCGAACTGCCGAATTCGTCCGAACCGTAAAAGTTAAAAATAGGATATACGCCTAATTTCCCGAAAAGATTAATGGCAGTGAACTTAAGATTTAAACTTAACAGATACATGTCCTGCATCGTGTCGAAATCCTTTACAAGCTTTCTTCCCCCATAGACATTAAACACGGAAGGCAGAATCAGGTCCGTAATTCTTGAACCGTAATTACGTGAAAGATTTAATGAAAAACCGGGTATATAACTGGCCTTTTCATAGGAAGCCGTAAGCGAAGAAAACAGATTCTTAAGATCCGGGCCTGTAATCTCTGAAAATGGTATTCCTGTTATGATATAACTGTTTAACAGAATATCACTCTTTATTTTTTCCATATCATCGCTTAAATTACTTACCGCAGGTTTACTGCTTGTAAGCTTAAGCTCACGGCTGTACCCCGGAATAATCGACACGGGTGTACTGCTGTCCGGAAATATTTTCAGCGGAATTTCCAGCATTAAATTGACGGTATTCTCCTGGGTCCGGTTTATTGTCAGCAGGTTACTGCATTCGGAGCTTATATCCGCTTTTATGTTTATTCCGGCAGGTGCTGTTGCAAGACCTATTCGATTGTTCAGAGAAACATTTCTGTTCATTTCCTGATCGGAAATATACGGGGCAATATAGGTAAAACTCTTTGTCCATGCGGAGAGATAATCATCATCTATAGCCGGATAACCGGCAAAGGATTTTTCTATTTCAATATCTGAAGACAGTGTAAAGGGATTTAAAAGATTAAAATCCATGCTGCCGTACCATTTTTGATCAAGCAGACCCGCGTAAACATTATCATTGATTCCCGCTTTTAAAACTGCCAGTCCGGGCAGAGAAGTCATAACAGAATCTTCCTTGTAAATCGATATTCCCTGTTCTCCCGCCTTCTTAGAAAAACTGTCGGTTACCGTTGTATATAGAAAGCGTACCGGAAGTGTTAATTTGTGACTTCCGGCGATGGAATAGCTCTGTGTACGCCAATCGGAACTGCCCCTTCCGTCGAAAAGAATACTAAAATAAACCGAAAGGGCATTTACGGAAAAAGAGACTTCCGAAAATGAATATAACTTAAAAGCATCTTCAGGAATGCCGTAAACAGGGGTGAATCCCGGAGTTGCCGAGTATAGACGCTCCTTTAAGATCATATTCGACAGAAGATCCACACCGCCTGCGGATAATATTTTCCCGGGAATTCTATAATTAATGTCCGCCTTCAAGGCAGCCCCGAATGATCCCTTTGATTCCCTGAAAGAAAATTCATCGAGGTACAGAGCTCCGGAAAAAGAATTTGTGCAGCTTATCCTAAGCTCCGTCAGGGAATTATAAGCAGGATCTACCGTCACAGCTGCTTCGGCCTTTTGTCCGTTTATAAGAACGGTACCCTCCCCAAGATCTACTTCCACTTTTTTCCATGGAGAATTTATCCCCGGAGCCAGGGTATTTCCCTTAAAACCTATGGTTATGCCCCTTCCTCTTAAATCGACAACCCCGATACTTAAGTCCGCACTTTTAGAATTATCCATGGAAGCAGCCCTTAGATAAAAGATCAGCCTGTTGTACATAACTTTATCGATACTGTTGTTTAAATATTTTCCCACAGTCCAGCTTCCCCCGGCCGGTACGGAATTCCATGTAATCTGCAGAATCTTCTGCCGTTCACTATGAGGATGAAAGATGCTCTTAACTTCGGTAAAAGAATCTTCCAGGTTAACGGGAGACGGATATGCCGAATCACCTTCATCTATCTCCTGGGCAGCTACTTCTCCGGGGCTGTCTGCCTTCTGCCAGAAGGGAGAACCGTTAAATGTTATTTTATCAATCAGGATTACCCCGTCCGCCGTATCTCCCGACTGTTTTACGATAACGATACGTACCGATCCGGCACTCTTTAGTTTTTCCCTTTCCGTTTCCGAAAAATCGTAGGTGAATTTTATCCATCCATCTGTGGGGGAATCCAGCAGAAGGGTATCCGGAGAACCGCCGGACGTAACGGACACGATATGATCAGGATTATCCGGATCGAGAAAACCATTGCCGTTTAAATCCTCCGAATCGATCTTACCGTTGCCCTCCATCCTGGGCCCTCCGCCGACATAGAGAACAGCGTTATTACCGACATCGTTAAACTGAAACCCCTTCGAGCTTTTCATCTGTTCTCTGTCGAGAGTTTTATCACCGTCCAGATCTTCACCTATCTCTCCTATTTCGAGATACATGCGCACATTCCCGTTTAGCTTAAGCACCTTGAAGGAAAGAGATACCGACCCGGAGGAAGAGAGATCCGGTGCATTCTCCCCTCCCATGGGTATTTCCGCACCGACCCACTCTTTTAAAGGATCCATCTTAAAATCGACGGCCATGCTTTTCCCGTTTTTTCCGGCAGAACTTCCTCCGACGATATACGGACCCGGTTTGGAACCGGACTTATATTCGTATTCCTGATCCGGCGGAATGGTATCTTCATAGTAATGCAGAGTTACGGAACCGAAGGAACCGTAACTCCTGTAATCTTTATACAGTAGTTTGCCGCGGTTTGTCCGGCTTAAACCGGAAATATCCGAAGGAACGGAAGAAGGGTATATATTATTTTCGTCGATTTCCACATCCGTGCCCGAACCTTCCATACCCTCTATGCGAAATATTCCTGTAGTATCGGGAACAGAGTATCCTGTCCCGAGAGACAGATCGAAATCGTAATTTTTCCCTTTTTTCGAAAGACCTGCCGACACAAGCATGCTCCCTGTTTTTACGAATTCATTTTCGGTGTATGTGCCGGACAAAATATTCCAGCGGAAACCCGTAGCGAACCGGAGCAGTGTATTTTCGGAGAGTTTAATGGTATTCCCCCAGTCAAATATCAGGTCGCCGCCCTTTTCGGAAATACCTGCTTTACTGTACCTGATCTCCATGAAATCATCCGGGAATATCTCCGTTGTAAAATTTATCTTTCCGCTGTTATAATCGACTTTAAACCGTGTTTCCTCCATACCGTTCCTCATGATATGCACCGAACCCGGAATAATGTTATCCTCGAGCACATACCCGGTAACAGGCTGCAGAATCATAACAAGAATTTGATAACCGGGTTTACCGGAGTTCGGAATTGAATTCGGGGAATAAATATTATAATCCGGATCGGGAAAAGGGAAATAAGCGTAAAAATTCCTTCCTGCCCCGTTACTTTTCTCTGTTCTGTGTGCGGTAATAGTACTATCCGGTGCACTGAGGCTGAACCTGATCGATGCGGAGATTTCCGCCTTCTCATACCTGTTGTCCCGGTTAACAAGCCGTATCCTTGCATTTTCCGAATTTTTCGGCAATCCCTCTGTCACTTTATATTTGCTGCAATCCAGAAAAGGTGTAAAATTCCCGTTATCCGAGAGCAAAAGGCTATTTTCAGAGTTTATGGTTACTTCACGGGATGACATATCCTCACCAAGGTAACCGGAAATGTCCCAGTTAAAATCTACAGGCGGATAACCGGCATCCGGTTCATTTCCGTTTACCCCGGGAAGTCCGCCCTTACCGATAGCAGCGTCCCCGACCGGATATCCGTTCTTCGTATAGTACACTGCAACCTTCCCTTTAAAATCCTTTTTTAAAGATAATGTCCCTGCATGATTATTAAAAACATAATCATCGGGCCCGGCTTTACGATAACGAAAGCCGTCAGAACCGGTATATGAACCTCCGGAATCGGACAGATACAATGTAAAATCCTCAACATCCGTATCGGGTATAAAAAAATATTTACCGCGTATATAATCCCTTACATCGATAGTTTCCTCCCGGACTTCGTTCATTCCCAAAAAATACTTTACCCCGGTGCCATTGGAATCGTATCTCAGCATAAGGTGATGTTCTGCGGTATTACCTGAATGCAGCCCTGCCTCCACACCAAGCGAAGAATTACCCGCATCCGGTATTTCTATAAAAGGATACGGGTCGCTGCGTATATCCCTGTTCCCGATATAGAGATAATTTAAAAAGCTATTATTATCTTCATCTTTATACCCCATAAGAAAGGAGTTTTTTTCGAAATCACTCAAAACACTGAGCTCGAGAAAATACTTTTTCATCAGATATACGGAAAAAGTTAAATCCGGTATATTTTCGAATATAAAACCGGTATCGCTTCCCGGAAAATAATCAAGCAGTCTTACAGGGTAACCGGATTGAAACAGAACGCCCGAACCCATAAACAGGCTGGAGGTCCAAGAACCGCTCATATAAAAATCAACATCAGCTCCAGTTATATCGGTCTTAAAAAGTACTTTAGGAGCCTCTTTTTCCGGCTGAACGATATCATCTGCAAAAAGAGTG
>QILZ01000051.1 GCA_003233545.1 Spirochaetales bacterium | reverse complement strand
TAAACCAGAACGAAAGGGTCATAAGTGCAAGGGCTAACCACGACGATGAAGTAGCTGTATCCTTCATGAGTATCGCGGAGCTGTACTACGGTACGGGTCGGTGAAGTCTTCCGATCCCAACAAGAACAACTCGCTGATAGAGGAGTTCCTCTTAACTGTGGAAATCATCCACACTGATTTACCCATCTTGAAGAAATTTGGCGAACTCAAGAACGACTTGCGAAGCCAAGGTTATCTGCTTCCGGATGCAGATTTATTTATTGCGGCTACAACGTACGAAAAAGCGGATTTATTGGTCACTGGGAATGCCAAACACTTCGAAAGATTCCCCAACATCAATGTTGATAACTGGATTCGATAGCTTCCGGCAAACGTTTCCGGCTGCTCTGGTCAGAGAGCCTAATTCTTATCACTATAGAAATCAGCATCTATCCTCACGCTGGAGCGGACCGCGAAGCATCTTCTGGTGGGATGGGTACGGATGTATTAAAGTGGTAGGTGGTAGCTGATGCGTCGCGGGGAATAAAGAGATCTGGGATATCTACACGATGCCGGGACAGATAAAGTACGCCTTCATGTGCATAAAATCTTCTCCGGGCTTAAGGCCGAACTTTCATCAGAAAGAGGAGAGGGTGGACACGCACATGTTCATCTCGGTAGTGGCTTATCATCTGATGCACTGGGGAATTCCCCTTGACATTTACACGGTAGTGACCAACACCGAGAGTTAACTTCCTACGGTGTAGGGACATGCCGCCGGGGATGGTGAAGTTGGGTTAAATTCCCCCTCTATTTTATTAGGCTGTAAATACTCTTTCCCTTAGTTCATCATCCTGCTTAAATATTTTAAGTTCAGGGTGCTGCTTTTTATAAAGGGCAATTGATTTTACTGTTCCTGTCCATAATCCCAATAAGCGGGAACACTTTGCAATGGAAGAACGTAAATCTGTGGATGGATTTTATATACCTGGTTCCCGGGATAAATAACCCACAATCTTTTCAATGACAGGTTTTCGATAGCAGACAGCATCGATTTTGTAATTTTCGGGGCATCTGAAAATTTAAACTCACAAGCCCAATTTGATCCTTCATGCTGCCAGAATAAATCCACTTCCGCCCCGGAATGGGTGGCCCGGAAATATGCCTGCTCATCGCTCTTGCCGATACTGCGCCATACACAGTCCAGGGCAAACCCCTCCCAGGAGCTTCCCAACTTTGGGTTATCGTATAGAGCACTTTCAGTTTCAATAGAAAGCAATGAATGATAAAGACCGGAGTCCCGAAGGTATAATTTCGGTCTCTTTACCAATCGTTTTCCGATATTCACATACCACGGCTGCAAAAGGCGGAGCATAAAGGTGCTCTGTAGAATATCGGTGTAATTCCTTACTGTTGTATCGGCAATACCGAAGGATCTTCCGATTTCTGAAAAATTAACAATATTCCCGTGATAGTAACTTATCATCCGCCAGAAACGCCGCAGGATAGTCGAAGGTATTCTAAAACCGGGTAATGTATAATAACTGATTCGACCTGCAAGGCTTTCTGAGCTTTGCCGGATTAAATCACGAGAGACGCTTCCAAGGATCAGGTATTTCTGTGTTGCAATGGTATCGACCAGGTAACGGATCACAGGAAATAGTTCGGGCCTACGCTGTATTTCATCGATAACAATAAGCCCACGGAGTCTCTCCAGGGTAAGTTGAGGGTTCTCCAGACGAGCAAGATCCCGCGGATTTTCCAGATCGAAGTATTCATCAGCCTGGAATCTTCCTTGAAATCTCTGTGGCCATCACCGAAATATCAATAATGATAGTACTGCTTCACTAGTATTTTGTTAAGTTTCTTTTAGACCCGCTTTTTAAGAATTAACAAATTTGCAAAGGTCTATATCCTGTAGCCAGTAAATCCGCCTACTTACCAAGAATTGTGCTTAAAGTGATATTTACACCGTACGTTAAAGGCATCGCAACCATGAAATTTGCTCCGAGTGCCAGGTTTGGATTTAATTTATATCGGAACCCTATGTTTCCTGTAAAAAATGGGAATGCATAGTATGGAATGGAGTACGAGGCATATAACTCGAGGGGAATTGGTAAATCATAGGATAACCCTATTCCTTCGTATAAGATAAATCCGTTTATATCTCCCATAAATAAACTTGGTGCTGCATATACTGTTAAATGAAACGGGAAATCATAGTTAAACGGATCCCATTTTAAAGGAACAGCAATAACACCGGCCTCGATACTTTTCAGAATACCGCTTGTATTTACTTTATAGTAGTAAGGCAGTAGTCCGATTTCGAAGTGTTTGCCAAGAGCCCTGCCTGCATAGAGATAGGCATGTATCCCCGGCACAGTTTCTGTACCGGATGGCTGTGTAGAACCGGCCGAAGCCTCCAGTGTCCATTTACCCGGTTCGACTTTTCTTGCAAGAGGAGCACCGACAGTTAATAAACAACCGGAAATAAGAAACAATACGGACAGGACAGCCGCTGATAATGAAATAAAGATATACCTTTTAGCTCTCATTCTTCCATCACCTCTTTTTTTAATTGATAATAAAACTTATATCACATGATGAGCATAATGTCAGACAGGAATTTAAAGATAAATAAAGTTATTTTTACCTGCTGTTCAGGGCAGGCAGAAGACCAATAATCATGGATGTAAGAAAGAAAACCCAGTACAGTACCTGGTATAATACCTTTCCTTTCAGCATGGATAAAACGTTATTATGAGTTATTTTTACGGCGATCCACCATGGGAGAAAAAGTACTGCAGGTAATTCGGCAAGGAAGATAAGACTCCAGAGATACTGTCCGTTTAAAGTCCGACTTAAGGGAATCCCGAATACCAGTGATATATATGGCTGTATAAATGCCAGGACCGGAATTAAAATAATACTGCCTGCTGCAAACAGGATAAAATTTGATTTTTTTCCTGATAAAAGGGTTAAATTTTCCGCCATCCATATAGCGCTTATCAAGGCCATTCCCGTAGATAACCAGGTATACGATAAATTCGAACGGCTTATAAGATAGCCCCTTATAATTGCATTGTTTAACATGGGTGTAACAATCGAAAGCATAAAAATCCAGGCGAATGCTGTTAAAACCGAAAGCAGTCTGGTTAATGGCGTTTTAGGGAGGAAAAGCAACAGTAATACCGGCAGCGAATGGAAAATGTGGTGCACAACAGTTCTATCGAGTATCCCTACCAACTGAAGCCATATTATGGCACATGCACAGGTTAATAACTCGATTCGGGAAAGCAGACTTTTATCAGCTAACATTAATGTACCCCATGGTATTCATCTCTACGAAGCTCCCCTGCCTTTTTTATTAAGAACTTTTTTATATCACTGGTATGATAGATTGTTATAATTAAAATGTCAACCGAAACATAATATAGTATAAAGAATAGTAGTAATATAAAGTTGAAAATTCTTTGTAAATGGTGGATAATCGCTAAGGAGTAACTGATGTTTGGGAAATTCAGCAGACAGGACAGGAATACATTAATCTCTTATATGGTTTTTCTTGCACTAGTAGTTGCCGCAGCAGGTTACAGCGCCAGGCATATTATCTTCCGGGCATGGACTGCCAGGTCATGGGTATCCGCAGTAGCTGTTAAGAACAGGATATATGTTTTCGGCGGTCTGGGGAATAATTCTGTTATTTATAAGGATATTCTCATGATCGATACCGGCAGGGGGAAGATTTATCATGTTTCCAGGCTTCCGGGCAGGAGGTATGCGGTAAGCGCCGCGGCCTTAAACGGTAAAATATATATAATCGGAGGCTACAGCGGTTCAAGGTACCTGGATGATGTTATAGGTTATGACCCTGCCGGCAACAGGACATGGGAGGTGGGCAGACTGCCCTATCCCGTATCCTTCGGAGCAGCCGTTGCAGTCTCCGGCAAACTTTACTATCTGGGAGGCTGGGACGGAAAGAATTACCGGGATACAATACTGCAGATCGATGTGGAAAACGGCTCTGCTGTTACTGTAGGGAGGCTCCCCGAGGCGCTGGAGATGTTTTCTGCGGTACAGCTAAAGGGAAAAGTTTATATTATCGGAGGCGAGAACAGTTTAAGAAGTTATTCCGGAGACATTTTAGAACTCGATCCTGAGAATTGGAGTGTAACCCGTAGGGTATCTCTGCCTTCGCCCCGCGACAGAAGCGCAGCTGTTTCCTTAAATTCTGTAATATACTGCATTGGGGGATGGAACGGCGATGCCCTTAATGATGTTCTTATAATCCGGCCGACAGAGGATCGTATCGAAGTAAAAAGAATTGCCGGGCTCCCTGATCCTGTATCTGACAGATCATTGGTTGCCGTTATGCCTTACATGTATCTTATAGGGGGAAAAAGCAGGAAAGTACAGCGGCAGATAGGTTTTATAAAGATAAACCCTGATGATATAAAAACGAAAGATATTATCCTTAAAAGCTATTCGTGGGAATAACTTTAACCTGGTAAAGGCGCCGGATGAATAGAAGAAGTAAAAAATATATAATAATTACTGCCGAGATACTCTTTTTAACAGTGCTCATCTTTCTTTTTTTAAGGATTCTGGATTTTAACCAGTTTAAGCGGAATATCCGGATAATCAAACCATCGAATATTGCTGTTATTTTATTATTTCAATCCGCTGTATATATTTTAGGTTCTCTGCATTGGTCTGTTCTCTTAAAGCAGGCGGGTATTAAAAGATCGTTTTTAAGTATTCTAAGAGCCCGCATCAGCGGATTTTCCGTAAGCTATATTACGCCTTCCTTCTATCTCGGCGGAGAGCCGGTACGTGCAAGCCTCTTAAAGGATGATAAAGTCACCTATAACAGGCTCTTTGCAACGGTAACTCTGGATAAGTATATAGAGCTGTTCTCCAAATTTCCTGCGGTTGTTGCCGGGCTTTCACTTTTAATTATTCTATTCGACCCCGCGGTTTCTCTGATTATTGTTTCCGGAATTATAACGGGTTCATTAATTGGTGTGTTTTTATTCTTACTGATAAAGCTCTTTAATGACAAAACCTTTATAGACCGTTTTTTTAAAATTCTATTAAGGCCTTTGGCAAAACTGAAACCCGGAACAGTAGTAAAACTCTATCGTATTATCAGGGATTTCGAGAAAGAAGTCGGCGTTATTATAAGAGAAAAAAAATATTTTTACCTGGCAATTGCAATCGGAGTATTGGTAAGTTTTATAGAGGTTTTACAGACATATTATATTTTGAGTCTACTGAACTCACAGAATCTTATTAAATCCTTTGTCATTTTTTCTTCCACAATTTTTTCTGCTGTTTTTACCTTTATTCCTGCAAATCTGGGCGGAATGGAGAGTGTAAACCTCTTTATCTTTACACTGTTGGGTTTGGGAGTTGGCAGGGGATTGATATATACTATTATACTGCGTATCGGTCATCTGAGTTTTGTTACTCTGGGGCTTATTAATTTGATGTTAAGCAGGATTATAAAAAAGAGAGAAAAAAAAGAGGCATAGTTCTTTTAAAATAGTTATTATTAAGGAGATGGTAATTTTATAGTTATGATAAGTATTGTAATTCCGGCCTACAACGAAGAGATGTTTTTACCCCGGCTTCTAAAGAGTATACGGGAACAGGCTTTTAAAGATTACGAGGTAATAGTTGCGGATAATGATTCCACCGATAACACGGCGCAGGCAGCAATAAGTGCCGGTGCACGCGTTGTCAGGGGCGGGCTGCCTGCAGCGGCAAGAAACAGGGGAGCAGAAGCTGCCCGGGGCGAATATCTTCTGTTTCTCGATGCCGATACGGTACTGCCGGACGGCTTTCTGGAGAAACTTTTTAACAAATTCGAAGATGACTATCTCGATATATGTACTCTTATGTATAAACCCATAGACAGCCGGAAATTGATTTATAAGACTCTGTTCGAATTTGCCAATACATACCTTAAGATGATGGAATATATTAAACCGCAGGGGGGAGGTGCGTGTATTTTTATCACGAAGAGGCTGCACAGGAGGATAGGTGGTTTTGATGAATCGAGAAGAACTTCCGAAGACCACGACTATATAAACAGGGCTTCGGAAATCGGAAGGTTTAAAGTGTATTCCGATTTATACGTATATGTATCTGTCCGGCGGATGGAGAAAGAAGGTTTAAATGTTTATATTCAGAAGATTATCCGTACTGCCTTTGTATATTTTTTTACCGGAAGATCGGATGAAAAGGTAAAATACGAATTCGGTAATTTCACGGAAGTTTTAATTAAAAACAGTGTTAAAGCCAGAACAATAGATAAGGTTATTATGTATAAAATGCTCTCAAAGTTTAACAGGTTAAGGCATAAATTGATCGCACAGTTAAATAAGATGGGGATCGATGATTCGGTATTAAGAGTTAAAAAACGGAAAAATAAGGATTAGACTGTTTTCCCGTAATAAATCAGCACCCCGATTCTATTGCTTTTATATCCAGAAACCGGGCGATAGTTTCTGCTGTGTTATGGGCTTCTCTGTAGTTTGTGGTTTCCAGAAGCATTATGCGTTTTTCCGGATTATCTATGAATATCCTGTATAGTGCAAAGCGTTTCTTAAATATCGAATTATGAATTCCCTTTTTAGAGGATGTTTTCCCCTCTCTTTGTGCAATAATTTTATCCATGGGGTAATTATCAAATAGTGGAATTCCTATAAGATTTACCGCCACATTATCTTTAGTAAAGTGCAGCAGGTTTTTAGCTGCAAGGTTTAATGATAAAAGTGATATCTGTTTTAGGACGGTTTTGTTATCTCTGTCCAGAGAGTAATTCCGGGAAAAAACAGAAACGATAAGAAAAATAATTGTTACCGTAATATAGATAATCGTTCCGGGGAGTCTGCTTGAGGATAATCCTTTAAAGAAATCGAACCCGATAAAAAATCCTGCGGTAAGTAGAAGAAATAAAACGCCATATATTGTTTTTTTTACAGGACCGGCTGAGATTTTAAGTATATCCGGGGAGGGAAGGGTGAGTTTTCGTGCGGCATTTAATCCTGTCATTATATTCCTTTATTTAATATACTTTCCATTGTTTTCGATTTAAAGAAAAAAGAGTCAGATTAGATACCTGACTCTTTTTTGAAGATCAATGCCGATTACTATTAATAACGATAGTTGTTGTTTCTTGGTTTTCTCGGTTTAGCCTCATTTACACGAAGACCACGGCCGTTATAATCCTGGCCGTTAAGAGCAGAAATTGCGGCTTCCGCAGCATCATCTGCTTCCATTTCCACAAATCCGAAACCCTTCGACTGGTTTGTGTACCTGTCCATGACGATGTTAGTGCTTGTAACAGCACCATACTGTGAGAACAGATTCTGCAGTTCATCTTCCGTTGTTGTGTAATTTAAATTACCAACATAAATTTTTTTAGACATAGAAATACATCCTTTTTCTCAGGCCTTTGCCTGAATATTAAAAATAAGCAGTACTTTATAGAATACTGCTGTACCTACGAGCACATTCTATTCAGAAACTACATAACTGATAGCTGGAATTATTAACAATTAATCATCAAGATACAAATGAAGAATTAGTACAATAGCAGATCAAACCAGTACTGTAGGACAAAGAACAAAGTGCATCCGTAGACACGCACTGTCAATCTACTACTATATTTCTGTTTTGTCAAGTAGAAGAAATAAATATTTATCAGGCAAAAAAAATCGGGGATATAATTGAAAATATAACAGGGAAGTCCGCTATTTGCCTTTTAAACGATAACCGATACCGCGGACGGTTTCTACAAGATTTCCGCATTTTAAAAGCTTTTTTCTTAAGCCTAGAATCTGAACATCAACAGAACGGTCAGTAACCGGATAATCATCACCTTTTATGGAAGAAATTATCCGGTTGCGGGAAAAAACCTGGCCCGGATTAATAGCGAGTAAATGTAAAATATTAAACTCCGTTATGGACAGCGGTATAATTTTGCTGCCGCAGTACACCTCGTA
>QILZ01000101.1 GCA_003233545.1 Spirochaetales bacterium | reverse complement strand
TGAATGTCCGAAACAAGTCTGCCCCTGTCTAAATTTCTAAATCGTTTCGGAACCATTTCCCTGCTGGTGCATTCCAGGACAGCAACCAGGTTCTGAAGATCTATTTCATGAGGATAGGCCGGAGGCACAAAGTCATGCATGGTCTCCATGAGGTCTTTTTTGGTTATGAATACATGATTATTCATCGCAGAGAGAAATTTCGCCCGTATCAGAACCGACTCGAGATCGGCGCCTGAAAAATCGTACCTGTACTTTCTAAAAAGCTCGGTTATATTAATATTCTGTATCCTTAGCTTGAGCTTTTTTACCAGGGTTTTAAAGAGATCTATTTTTTCATCCAAATTTTCAGGATAAAAAAGTGCAAGATGCTCCTCCGCCCTGCCCTGCCGTTTTAAATCTATGGGTATCAGATCCGGGCGGCATGTAATAAGAAACCAGATAATTTTGCCGCGGTATTCCGTATTCCCCATAAACGAAGCAATCGATGCAAATATCCTATTGCTTGTGCCGGAATCACCATCCTGATTCCTGTCGCCTAAAAATGCATCCGCTTCATCTATCATTACACCGACCGGAGCCATTGCCATTAAAATATTAAGAATCTTTTCCAGGTTGGATTCCGTTACTCCCTGCCATTTGGACCGGAAATTACGGAATTTCACAATAGGAATTCCGATCTCTCCTGCAAAAGCGGTTACCATAAAAGACTTTCCCGTGCCTACGGGGCCCGCTATAAGATAACCCATCGGAAGCACATCGAGCCTTCCCTGCCGGATAGCTCTCGCCGCACTCCGGAAACGTTTTTTTACAAAATTATGGCCGGAAACCATGGAGAGGTCATGCTCCGATTCTATAAATTCGAGTAAGCCCGCTGCTTCGGATTCGATTATCTCTTTTTTTTTCCTGCGCAGGTATGAAAGATCAATTTTTTTGTCTTCCTGAAAGGACTCTGCAGCAAGCTGATTTATATCGACGAGGTTAAGGCCGCTTGTAATCTTTCCTATCTCCTGAATAGACATTTCCTTATCCAGCAGAAGCTTATCTTCATGAGAAAGGTAGCGTAAAAATTTCTCACGCACATCCTCATCAGGTATCGGAATGTTGAGCTTTATTGTGCTGGGAGAACGTACCAGCCGCCGGCTTATATCGGAAAGATTTTCAGTTAAAAGTATTACGGAAACATCACCATGGGTAAATATAGGATCATTTGCCCATCTGTTAAGTGTTACAAGACAGTACCTGTCCTCATCGGTATAACGTGAAATATCCGTATTCGGCACAATTGTTTCCGAATAGTCGATAATCAGAACAATTCTTCGATTAAAAGGGATATTATAGTAGAAATATTTTTCCAGATAATGAAAGGCCTTAACAGGATCTTTGGACAACAGCTCCGAAACCGCAACTCCCTTTACCTGCTCCTTCATGATTGTTAAATAGTTATCTTCCATGTCCTCTTTACAGAAGGAAACACCGGAAGAACGGTCATAGAAAACGATAATATCCCTGTTTCCGAAAAGAACCTCGGAGATGTAATCCTGTATTTTTACAAATGTAAATTGATCCTCCTCCATTTTGTGAGGGAGAAAATCCCGGATATTCCCATGTACAATATAGAGGTTGGCAGTTTTAGAACAGTACTTGTAGGAAAGCTCCTGAGCCCAGGAAGGGAGTATTTTGATAAACGGAAGATTTTTTAATATAAGCTGTTCTGCCACTATCCCCCCCCGGAAAACTGTGTATATTCAGTATGAATCAAATAGTCCGTTCGGTCAATTGTATTGTAAATTGTTATAGAACTATTCTATAATCACCGTAATGAAAGATTCACCCTTAACGCCGTCGGAATTTTTAAACGGCAGAAAAAATTTTTATATATTCACTTTTTTCAATGTACTTTCTTTTCTCCTCATAAGCAGTAATATCATTATTCTCTATGCTTTAAAACTCGGTGCGGGCAGTTTCGTTATCGGCCTTCTGTCATCCTTTATTCAGATTGCATATCTCTTTATGCTGCCGGGACGTGCTTTAATCACTAAAGCAGGGGCCGTAAAACTCATGGGACGTTTCTGGGCTCTACGTTATTTAATGATGCTTCCCGTACTGGTTACTCCGTTTTTATACTACAATGGATTCCATGAAGCCGCTCTTTCTATACTGATTTTAAGTGTTTTAGGTTTTAATATTTCAAGAGGGATTGCAATTACCAGTTACAATCCCATAATCGGGCAGCTTGCCGGAACAAAGGACAGGGGAGTTTTTTTATCACGAATACAGATAATTACTCATACAATTGTAATATCCCTGGGAGTCATTATGGCAATATCCTTAGGAAGCAAAGCCCCGCTGTCCCGGTATGCCCTTTTCATAGGCGCAGGAATTACATCGGGCCTTATGGGATGTTATTTTATCTTTAAACTGCCGGAATTAAAGGGATCCGCATCTGCACTTACCGAACCGCTTTTCCGAAGCTTTATTTTGAGTATTAAAGATAAGGGGTTTAGAAAATTCGTAACCGTCCTTTTTTTAAGCTCTCTTGCAATGTCGATGCTTACACCATTCATAATTGTCTATTTTAAGAAGATATATCAAAATACAGACAGTCAGATTCTTTTCTTTACCGTATTCGGCGGTCTCGGTGCACTTTCCATGGCTGTAATAAACGGTTTTATGATAGACCGCATAGGTTCGAAACCGCTTATTTTAATATACTCCTTTATAACATCGGCTATAATAATTCCTCTGATCATTTCCCCCGTTTTTAAGACCGGTGTTTCGGAATACATATTTGCGGGAATGATATTCTTTCTCTCGTACATGGGAACAAACGGCATATTAAACACATCGCAGAATTATTTTCTCGCCTTTATTAAACCCCGGGAAAGGCTGAACCTCGGTATAATATACTTTCTTACAATGGGCATTTCAGGTGCAATCGGTTCACTTGCCGGAGGAATAATACTGCAGATTCTGCAAAATATTCTGAACAGTTCGAATGTGGAAGTTTTTAAACTATATTTCGGAAGTATTTTATTCCTGTTTATAATAATCAATATGTTTATATTCCGGCTAAAAGACATAAGCGCCTATTCGGTACGGGATGCATTTGCCATTATTTTCTCACCGCGCGATCTGCGGGCAATAAGTCTCCTTAACAGGCTTGGAAAGACCAGGACGATTACGGAAGAGAGGGATGTTATACAGGCACTGGGTTCATCGGGTTCTTCGATTACAAGAAACGAACTGCTTCAAAAACTGCACTCACCAAGTTTTTTTATCCGGGCGGAAGCCCTGTCCGCACTCAATCATATACCCCCGGACAATCATATAGAAGCCGTTCTTATCTCGGAGGTAAAAAACCACAAATTTACTACAGCTTATATGGCTGCGGAGATAATCGGTCAAAAGAGAGTAATGTCAGGAGAAAAAGTTCTTCAGCAGGCCCTTAATTCGAAGGATTATTTTCTCGTGGGAAAAGCTATGGTCGCACTGGCACAGCTAAAAAGCAGCCGGAATATTCCCGAAATTTTAAGGTTAATCGATGAGTCGCAAAATCCGAGAGTGGTTATTCACGGTGCACATGCCATGGAAATATTCAAAGACAAAACAGCAATTCGTGTACTGATTAAAAAAATGGAGAAAAAAACATCACCCTATGTGCGGGACGAGATTATTCTTGCAATTGCGGGGATCCTCGATATGCTGAACTGGTTTTACCCGCGGTATACGATGTTCCTGGAAAGTGCACAATCCGGAACCTTAGCCCTGCTCGACGATTTAAAAACTCAAGGGAAAACAGTGAAATACAGGAAAAAACTTATCGATACCGTGGAGAATGTAACAAGAAATCAAAAACTGTTTAAAAAACTCAGTCTGCAATTTATAGAAACGGAAATACCGGATTATCAACAGAATACCGAGGATAATGTTTACCGGTACTTTCAAAATGCACTTAATAATGATCAGATACTTAAACTTGACAGATTCCGCTTTTTAACGGCCGCTCTGCTTACGTACTTTTCCCTTAGATGAGCTTATTATCCCGGGCGCTTTTTAAGATTCTTTTATTCCAGTAATTGCTCTCCATAAATTTTCTCTTTACCTCCGGAGAACTTATCCTGTTGGCCCTTTCCTGAAGTGTATTCCATGCCCTGTTCAACATGGTAAATCTGTTTTCCCCGAGACACTCGGAGTATAGATAGTAATAATAGTGCATGTACGGATCAAAATTCGGTATTTTACCATTAAGAATATCCTGAAACCCGTTAATTGATTTTTCACTGTTTCCGGACAGATGGTACATATATGATAAAAACGAAACAGAAATTCTCTTCAGCATGGAATCCGAAAGGTCCAGGCACCTTCCCTCTATCGAGTAAAATCCGTCGAGCCAGAAAATCCTGTCTCCGGGCAGAAAATCGTATCCGGATATCTTAATCCCGCCGTCTTCCATAAAAGCCGCTGCTTTTTCATATTCATTCGTCATATAACACCCTTCCGCCGTAAACAGTAGATTCAGGTGAGACTTTTCCATATGATCCAATATTTCAAGACCGGTTCGGACACTGCCCCCATAGATAAATGCACGGGCAAGCCATGCATAGACAACATTCTCCGCCTTATCTATTTTGTACAGGGAGAGATATGCAAGAGTTTTTTCCAGTACTTTAATACAGCCATCGTACAGCCCGATCTCAAACAGAAACCTTGCCTTTAAAAAACGTATAAAAACTTCCCATTCCCTGGAGAATGTTCCCGGTGTAATTTTTAATGCCTCGTCACAGTATAAAAGAGCATCGCTTAAGTCTCCCTGTATAAAACGGGTTATGGCAGACAGTACTACGATACTGATAGAATCAAGCGCCGATTCCGCGCCGGCAATTCTGCCTGCAAGAAAAAAATACTCCAGCGCATCATCGAGCTTGCCCCGTGCAAGCATGGTAAGACCGAGTTTTACGTAAGAAACGCGCATTCCTCCGGAATTATTCAGACTCTGAAATTTAAGCAGGGCATGTTTGGACAGAGAAAGGGATTCCTCCACATTTTTTAAGGCGATATTCAGTCCTGCAATTGTTATATCCGAATCCGGGAATACGGCTAAATCCATTCGATTATCAATCTGTTCTCTGTTCTCCATGTACAGGCTGAGTGCCTCTTTAAAACGTCCGCTTAAGTTCAGCTGATCTATCCTGTAAAGCAGCATAGCGGTTTCCAGGCCGGCACTACTTTTCTCGCTGCTTCCGGAAAGCAGCTGTTTCCAACGTGATTCTTTTAAAAAATTATCGATTCCCGTTAAATCTCTCTCATTCAGTTTTCTTTGGACAATAGCATGATAAACCTTTCCCGCAAGTTTAAACTCCTCCTGTTTAAGGAAGAAGTAGAATAGAAGTACATAGTTTGTATATTCGAATGCTTCCCATTTTTTTGTAAGATACTCTACAAATTTTTCTGTAACTTCTTTATAAACATGCGGAACGTTTTTTATGACGCTCATACCGGGCAGGATATACTCTCTGCCTTCTACAAATCCAAAGTTACGAAGACTATCGACAATTGCCATACCATCCCGTTCCGAATACCCAAGCGAAACGATAAAACGAAGTTGATCAGCATATTTTAAAATGCCTCTCGAAATGTAGAGAGAGTACAACACCTTTTTCCGGTCAGGGTCTAATAGATTCGATAAATACCGGCTGCAGGTTTCCGGATTCGGAAGATTATCATTCTCCGAAAATTCAAGATAAAGAAGACAGTGCAGTACAGGAGAATACAGCCCCTTTGTAATCCGTCTTATTTTTTGCGACAATTTTTCGGAAAGTATAAGCTTTTCATTCACCTTCAGTGCAAGTTCTTTAATCATACGCCTGCTTAATGGTGCTATATATACCTTTCGTAATTCCATGCTCTCCAGATCCTTAAGGATCGTTTTATCCGATGAAACAAATAACGGAATAAATACTTCATATTCGGAAAAATCATTCATCATCGATAATAAAAAACGCCGGCTTTCAGGATTGTACAAATCCACATCGTCACAAATAAAAACAGCAGGAAGATTCTTCTCCTCCATCATCCTGATAAATGCAAGAACATAGAGATGATAGGCGAGGAAAAAATCTTCCGTTGTATGGTCCGGAATAATCGAATTTGTTCTTTTTTTACAGGACAGGGCAAATTCTCTGAAGAGAGGCATTATTTCATCGAAAACTTCCCTTTCATGAGGCAAAAGATATTCACTTATATATTCGAAAACATCATTTCTGATACTGTTTAAAAAAGGATGAATCGGAGAACTGCTTTTAAAAATGCTAAACATGCGAATCCATGGATTCGTTTCATCCCTGCCGAGAATTTTCCTTACAACTTCATACACTATTTCTGTTTTACCGACTCCTCTGTAACCAAATACATACGGCACTGTTTTTTTATCCGTACCGTTTAAACGCGGGGTAAGCGCATCCAAAACTCTTTCTACACCGTCCTCCCTGACCCAGTTATAATCCTTAATATATTTAAGTCTGTTCCCACCAAAATTTGGTTCCCCGGTTAAATCGATGCCGTTTACTTTCCATAATGTTGTAAGAGAGGAGGATTTAACTTTATCCAGGGTCGTAAATCCCTCCGCGATACCGCGCAGTGACCTGTCTATCCAGAGAGAATTCTCTTCCTCGATTCTGATAATTGTATTTTTCATATATTCGTATACTTCAGCGGATGATAAATCTTTGTTTCCCGAGATTAAAAGATTATAACCAAATAAATCCGCATCCCTTTCGGAAAGAAAATCAGAAATAGAAAGTCCTGCTTTAATAACCTGCTTAAGCAGGATTTTTTCATCTATGCCTTTATATTCATAAAAGCCGAGACAATCATTACCTTCCGTATCTTTAATCCGAACAGCAGTTCCTGTCTGTACCTGCTTTTCCGTATGCTCTTCGATAGCCGACATAAGACTCTTATTAATCTTTGCTAACTGCTTTTTGCCATTTATTCTTATTAATAGGTATATCATATTTATAATTAAACAACAAAAATAGAGTATTTTCAAATCCATTTTTCGTATCTTTCGTATCAACCGGATAAATCGATTAATTCATCGATCGTTGACATTGGTCTTATTTTACCATACCATAAAGGGGTGAGTTCTAAACCGGCCGAATCAGAAAAACAGCAGGAAAGCAGCAAAGAAAGCCTTTTACAGAGATTGTTCTCCGTGTTGATGGGTAGTTCCGATCCGGAAAAGGCGAAGAAAAGAATGCTGAGACAGATAGAAAAAAATCTGAAAAAGCAGAGGGTGAAATTTTATAATTCAAGAAACAATACCGTTCTTCCGCGTCTTGCCCGGTACTTTTATGAGTTTTACAAAGTTCTCGGGCCTGCACAAAGTCTTATCAGAAGAGCGGAAACATCCGGATCGCTGCAGCTGCTCATAATCGAGACATCCCTGACGGAGAACCAGTTCCAGGTAAAAGAAAAACTCTCGGAGGAATCGATCCGCAGTAGATTACAGGAATCCGCCGACCAGGATATTATTTTTGAGGAAGTAAGAAACTACATAAAAGAATTCTTTTTTGAATTTGATACCAGTCGTGTGGATGAGATAGATGCAAAATATAACAATACCGTATTGCTTTTGGATCTTATACATTTTGACTACTATTTTTTTTTAAGAAAATTCGATTCGGGTTTGCCGGAAAATGATTTTCTATACAAACCTCATTTTGAAGAAATAGACGCAGAGTATGTTGCGGACGATATAAAAGATTTTCTCGAGATAATTCCCGTAATAAATACATCTGTCGACTGGTCTGATATCATAGATATGCTTAACCAGTTTCGGGGAGTGGAAATTATTCCGGAAGCGGGGTGGAAAAAAATACTGCACCTGGCGCAGCAAATTCAAAAAACGGAAATTTTTACAATGCTTGTACAGCTT
>QILZ01000388.1 GCA_003233545.1 Spirochaetales bacterium | reverse complement strand
TTCGGCTCCTATGATGATATCTTCCGTATCCTCTTTATTAGCAGTGCAGGCAAGTAAATCCTGCAGAATGCCTTCAGGGATTTTCCCTTCCTCGAGTATTTCCGGTTTTTCTGTCATAGGTAAGGAGGATAATGATTTTGTTGTCTGTGTCAATATTGATACCATGTACCTTGACACTGTTAAAACTACATATAGAATGAATGATATGGGAAAAAGTCAAATTCAATCGTACTTTGCAAGATATGCTGATCAGATGATACGTTTTAACCCATATGCAGTTAAAAAAACAGGTCTTGTTCAGTCTCAGACGCTTATAAAAATAGAAGATTATATGCTTATCTGTGCTCCTTTCCAGTTATCGATGAAAAGGGCCATACTCCTGGTAATTTTAAGCAGGCAGGAAACGGCCTTTTTTCAGAAATTTCAGCGTAAGATGTGCTCTATAAATTTTACCTTTCAGCGGACCGGAAACAAGATGCCTATCAATTTTTTTGTCAGGGGAATTCTGAACAGGGTCGGTGCAGTAAAGGGAAAACCCAATGTCTGTATGCTGGATATATCCTATAAGAGCTGCCCGAATGATCTTGTCGAAATAATCGGCGACTATATAACCTCTTTCGAGTCCTTAAAAACCCAATACGAGAGTTTTAAAGATAAACAGATTGTAATGAATGCGGAGACTGCGAAGGTTATGCGGTTTAATAATTTCGTAGAGTCCCAGTTCGGAAAACTCAAAGTTCAGACAAAACTCCTTGTTGTTTCCGTAAATAAACTGCTCCTTGCCGTTCCGGCAAATGTTCCGGAACTAAAGGAAGGGATGAAATTTGTTTCGAAACTTTATTTTCAGCTGTACCAGTTTATAGTCGCAGGAAAAATAACAGGTGTGGAAGGCCCTGTGAGTAATTACTATAAGGTTAATTACGGGATAGATTTTTCTCCTGAATTGGTGGAAATTGCGGATGATTACTTTTTCCGCTTAAGTATAAAGAAAAAAGGATAAAAAAGTCGTCGGAAACCGGTCATTCCTATAATACGGATTATACAAATCAGGATTTCATATCTAAAACTGCAGAACGGATTTTCGGAATCGACTACCTCTATCCGGTTCAGCGGTTTATAATCTCCAACACACTCGATAACATGGATCAGATTGTTGTACTGCCTACGGGAAGCGGGAAATCTATCTGTTATATGCTTCCCGCCGTACTTAAAAGAAGTATTACCGTTGTTGTTCTGCCTTTACTTGCACTTTTAAGAGACCAGGTAAAGCGGCTTAAGGGCAGGGGTATTTCTCCTGGAGTGGTAAGGGGAGGAGTTACGGAGAAGGAGTACGGGGAAATACGTGAAGGAATCGAAAAGGGAGAGATCAGAATAGTATTTACGACACCGGAAGCCCTTTCTCTTAAAAGGAATGTTTCTTTTTTTAAAGGGCTTGGGATTTCATCGATAGTAATCGATGAGGCTCACTGTGTTGCGGAATGGGGGGAGAGTTTTCGCCCGTCGTATTTAAAGCTCGATGAATTTATAAATAATTTTAATAGTATTTCCGTTACTGCATTCACTGCAACTGCTTCGGAGATGGTGCTTAAAAAGATTAGAAAGTACCTTTTTAAGGGTAAGAATCCTTTTCTTGTAGCCGGGAATCCCGACAGACCGAATATTAAGTATTCCGTGATGCCCTGTATTTCCAAAGGCATGGAGCTTGAGAGAGTCGTTAAAAATGAGGATAAACCGATGATTGTATTTACACGGTCGCGGAAGAGAGCGGAAAGCACGGCACGCAGGCTCTGTCTGTATTTTAAGTGCAATAAATCCGTAAATACAAATCCGAAGTTTTATCATGCCGGTTTAACAAATGAAGAACGAAGAAATATAGAGGAATGGTTTTTAAAATCGGACAGCGGAATTCTCTGCACAACATCCGCCTATGGCCTAGGGGTCGATAAGAGAGGCGTACGAACTGTTGTTCATTATGATATTCCCCGTTCCGTGGAGTCGTACCTGCAGGAGAGCGGCAGAGCCGGAAGAGACGGGACAGATGCAGCTGCGATTTTACTTTATTCGGTAGATGATTTTTTATTTTTTAAAGGGCTTACGGATAAAGTGGACAGGGAGAGGTACTCCGTAATGCTTAAATATATTTTAAATGATGAAGTATGCAGACGGGAACAGCTCCTTTCCGTCATGGACTGGAAAAATATTAAATGTAACGGGTGTGATGTGTGCGGCGGAGAAGTTTTTAATCTTCCTGAAGGGTTTAATGAGATCAAGGATCTTATAGTGAAACATAAAAGACTGTTTTCCTTAAAAACCGCAGTACAGGTTCTAAAAGGAACATTAAGTTATGAGACATTCGGGGATTACCCGGATAGATTCAGGGAATTCGGACTTCTATGTGACTGGAGTAAAAATAATCTTGAAGAAGCCTTGCAATCAATGTTACAATCTGGGCGCTTCCTGATGCCGAAAAGAGGTTTCTTTAAGCATAGATTAACGAGTATTAGAAAAGGGATTTCATGGAAAGAGAATTTAATGAACTTCTTAAAGAGTGGACAGGAGAACAGGGGAATGTAATTCCCCTTCTTCAGAAAACACAGGAGATTTTCAGCTATCTTCCTGAAGAAGCGATGGCGGAAATAGGAAAGGTAACGGGAAAATCATCGGCCGAAATCTTTGGAGTAGCTACATTTTATGCCCAGTTTCGTTTCGAACCTATGGGAGAACACATTATCAAGGTATGCCACGGTACGGCCTGTCATGTGTCCAGTGCTGATCTGCTGGATCAGACCATAGAAAATGAGCTTTCTGCTGTTCCCGGGAAGACAACAGAGGATGGTCTGTTTACCATCGAGAGGGTCGCCTGTCTGGGCTGCTGTTCCCTTGCACCTGTTGTGATGATAGACGGTGAAGTTTACGGCAGACTTACAGGGGATAAGCTTAAAAAGATACTTAAAAAGATTAAAGGAAAGAAATAATGCCGGAATATGAAATTATTATCGGTTTCGGTTCCTGCGGCATCGCTGCGGGAGCTCGTCGTGCATTCGATATTTTCGCAGAAGAAGCGGAAAAATCATCAGCAAAGATATCGGTAAAACCCACAGGTTGTATAGGAGCGTGCCATAGAGAACCTCTTGTCGGGGTTCGGGAAAGCGATGGAAAACAATATCTCTACGGAGAGGTCGATGAAAAACGAGCCGGGGAAATTATAAACAGGCATATTCATGGCGGAGAAGTTATCCGGGACTGGCTTGTAAAACCGGATTATCCATACTTTACAAAGCAGAAAAAAATAGTTCTTGCCAATTCTGGGATAATCGATCCTGAGAATATGGATGAATATATCAAAGTAAAAGGGTATAAAGCGCTTAAAAAAGTTCTTTTTGAGATGACTCCCGAAGAGCTGATAGAGGATATAAAAGCCTCGGGGCTTCGGGGACGCGGTGGTGCAGGATTTCCCACGGGGTTAAAATGGGGCTTTGCAAGGAATTCCATGGGTGATAAAAAATATATGATCTGCAATGCCGACGAAGGAGACCCCGGTGCATTTATGGACAGGTCGGTTCTGGAGGGCGACCCGCATGCTGTACTGGAAGGTATGATAATAGGGGCATATGCAATCGGAGCGGACGAAGGTTTTATTTATGTCAGGGCGGAATATCCTCTTGCCATTAAAAGGCTTAATATAGCGATTGCCCAGGCTAAGGCTAAAGGGCTTTTGGGTGATTCTATAATGAACAGCGGTTTTTCCTTTAATGTCCATATAAAGGAAGGAGCCGGAGCTTTTGTCTGCGGAGAAGAAACGGCTTTAATGGCATCCATCGAGGGAAAGAGGGGAATGCCGAGGCTGAGGCCTCCTTATCCAGCGGTAAAGGGCCTGTGGGGAGCTCCGACTAATATAAACAATGTGGAAACTCTTGCCAATGTTCCGGCAATTATCAGGATGGGCGGACATGTATATGCTGAAACAGGAACGGAAAAGAGCAAGGGCACAAAAGTTTTTGCACTTGCAGGGAAAATAAAGCGAGGGGGAATGGTGGAAGTTCCCATGGGTACTACTTTACGTGAAGTAATCTTTGATATCGGAGGCGGAATACAGGGGGATAAAAAGTTCAGGGCTGTACAGCTTGGCGGGCCTTCGGGAGGATGTATCCCTGGGAGTCTTTTAGACACACCTGTCGATTACGATTCTCTTACCTCTACGGGTGCAATAATGGGATCGGGTGGAATGGTTGTTATGGACGAATCTACCTGCATGGTAGATGTTGCACGCTTTTTTTTAAGTTTTACGCAGAACGAATCATGCGGGAAATGCACCTTCTGCAGGATAGGCACAAAGAGAATGCTTGAGATTCTCGAAAGAATTACCATGGGGCACGGCGGAATGGAAGATATAGATAAACTGGAAGAATTGGCGGTAAAAATAAAGGTTGCCTCACTGTGTGCCCTGGGGCAGACGGCTCCCAACCCGGTATTGACCACATTAAAGTATTTCAGGGAGGAGTATGAGGATCATATACTGCGTAAAAAATGTCCTGCAAAGAAATGCAAGGCTCTTATACGATTCAAGGTGGTACCGGAGAATTGTACGGGATGTACACTCTGTGTACGGGTTTGTCCGACAGGGTCTGTCCATGGCGAAAGGCGGCAGATTCATGAGATAGATCCTGACCTCTGTATAAAATGCGGACTCTGTGAGGAGGCATGTCATTTTGATGCGATAGAAATAACTACGGGCGATATAAAGGCAGGAGTAATATCTTGAGTAAAAAACAGGTATCCATAGATTTTGACGGCAGAAAACTAATAGTCCCGGAGGGGAAAACAATACTGGATGTTGCAGAGGAACAAGGAATTAAAATCCCCACCCTGTGCCATGATTCCAGGTTGGAGCCGTACGGTTCCTGCTGGGTATGCATTGTAGAGGTGGAAGGTGCAAGAGGTTTTGTCCCTTCCTGTGCAACAAAGGTACGCGGGGGGATGGTTATATATTCCGGCAATGAGAATGTAAAGAGCGCCAGAAAAATGGCTCTGGAACTTATACTCTCTAACCATTACGGCGACTGCAAACCTCCGTGTACTCTTACGTGTCCCTCCAATATCGATATTCAGGGATATGTGGGTCTGATTGCGGACAGAAAATTTGCCGAGGCACTTAAGCTGATCAAAAAGGATAATCCTTTCCCCTCTGTCTGCGGAAGGGTCTGTCCGAGGCCGTGCGAAGATGCATGCAGAAGAAATCTTGTGGATGAACCTGTTGCAATCGACTGGTTAAAGAGATATACAGCGGATCTGGATCTGTTCTCCGGCAAGAGTTACGATCCCCCTCTAACACCGAAAACAGGCAGGCGTGCTGCCATTATCGGCGGAGGACCGGCGGGGTTGAGTGCTGCTTATTACCTTGTTCAGGCGGGTATAGATGTTACGGTATTCGAAGGGATGGAAAAGGCGGGAGGCATGCTTCGTTATGGAATTCCCGATTACAGGATGCCCCGGGATGTTTTGGACCTTGAGATTAATACGATACTGCGCCTCGGAATCGAGCTAAAGACAAATATGCGGCTGGGACGCGACATGGAGCTTTCGGATTTAAAAAAGGATTATGATGCGGTTATTCTCGCCATAGGCGCATGGAAGAGCAGGAATCTGCGTGTTGCCGGAGAAAATCACAGGGATGTTCTATCCGGAATAGAGTTTCTCCGGGACATTACAATGGGTAAGGATGTAAGGATAGGGAAAAGAGTTGCTGTAATAGGAGGGGGAAATACTGCAATCGATGCGGCAAGGACTTCTCTTAGACTTGGTGCGGCGGAGGTTTCCATATTTTACAGGCGGACTCGTAATGAAATGCCTGCTCATCATACGGAAATAGACGATGCAATAGCAGAGGGTATCGATATACGGTATCTCGTTGCTCCTGTCGCTGTAGAGGCGGACGGGGATTCGCTTAAATCCATAGAACTTGTAAAAATGGAATTGGGAGAGCGGGATGCTTCGGGGAGAAGGCGCCCGGTGCCGGTAGAGGGCTCAAATTTTAAAGCGCCCGTAGATACTGTTATTTCCGCCATAGGACAATATGCGGACAGTCTTCCCTTAGAAGTTATGGAAGAGCTTTTAGATAAAAGAGGCTACCTTAAAGGCGACGAATATACGGGTGCAACGGCAGTAGAGGGGGTCTTTGCAGCAGGAGATCTTTTAACCGGGCCATCTATCGCTATACGAGCGATTGCGGGGGGCAAGTATGCTGCAAGGTCTGTCCTGCAGTACTTAAAGGGCAAAACACCGGAGCATCAAACTGAATTCTTAAGCAAAAAAGACGACCTTCTGCCTGTTGTTTCCGATGATTTTAAAGATGAAAACAGAATTCCGGGAGAAAAGATGAAGACTCTTTCTCCTGAAGAACGAAAGCACTCCTTTAAAGAGATAGAACTGGGGTTTACGGAAGAACAGGCTGTACGGGAGGCGGGAAGGTGTCTCGAATGCGGCTGTCAGGACCTGTATGAGTGTAAGTTAAAAGAGTATGCCCGGGACTACAATGCAGTTGCAGCACGGTTTTTAGGCGAAGTAAAGAAACATCCGGTAGATATAAGCCACCCCTTTATTGCAAGGGAGCCGTCAAAGTGCATCCTGTGTGCGAGATGTATTCGTATATGCCTCGAAGTGCAGGGAATCGGTGCGCTCGGCTACATGTACAGGGGGTTTTCGTCTCTTGTTGTTCCATCCTTCGATGTACCTTTCGGAGAGGAGCAGACCTGTATAAGCTGCGGCCAGTGCGTTTCCGCGTGCCCGGTGGGGGCATTAACGGAAAAGATACAGTTGGGTGTTAAAAATGGTATATCGATAGGAAAAACGGTTCCGCTTAAGGAGCGGGTGGAGGAAGGATACTGTTCCCGGTGTTCTGTCGGATGTTCCGTGGAGTACAGGTATCACGGGCCTCTTCTCACCAGGATTACAGACAGAAATGAAGCGGTAAACTATGGAAAAATGTGTAAAAAGGGAAGATTCGAACAGTCGTTTTTAAATATTCCTGTGTCAGAAAAACCAATCGATGCAAACGGAAACAGTATCGAGTTTTCTCTTTCTTGCCGGCTTAAAAGTACAGGAATACCTGTTAAAGAGTAAGAATCCCGTAATGGAGATTTCATCATACCTTGCAATAGAGGTTATAGATAAATTTATGGATAGAGCGCAGAAAAACGGAATAAGAGTGATTCCGCGTGATATTGCAGATGTGGATTCCGGATGGCTGATGCTTCTTAAGAAAACCGAATTCGAAGCGGGCTTCTTTACCGGGAACCATGCACGTACTATCATTCTTGCAGGTGATATCGAAGGAGCCAATAATGTAGTATTTACAGAATGCTACAGGATGAAAA
>QILZ01000213.1 GCA_003233545.1 Spirochaetales bacterium | reverse complement strand
CGGAGGAAGAACGCTGTACGGTAGAACCGCTTATTACCGGTGACAGTTCTGTTTCCAAAAAACTGATTAAGGATTTAAGGAGGGAGTTTAAAAAATTCCCCGGAAATCTTCCTGTAACCGCGGAGGGTGTTTCTATAGGAGTATATTACGGTGAGGCGGATGTTCTTACATCCGTATCAGGAATAGAAGGCTTAAAGAATAGACTTAAAAACGGGAAACTGGAAGTATTTAAGTACCCCAGGATGAAGCATATTATCTTTTATGATAAATACTGGAAAAAGGTGGAGGACGATCTTAATTTGTTTTTCAGCGGGTTAACTTTTTAATTATACCGTCTATGGTCTTAACTTCTTTCTGAACGGATTTTAGATAAATAGGCAGGGTATTTCTGTAGGCTTTACAGGATTTTATAACTATTTCTTTTTCCGATTTTGTAAATTTGATCGATGCTCCGGATTTTAATACTGTGGTGTTTTTGGATGTTTTTCCTTTTACAGGTTTCGGAGAACTTTTTTTATTCTGTTCATGTTTTGTTTTTGTTGTTCCGTTAACTGCTCTTTTGGGTTTTCTTCCGGAAGGTTCTTTGCCTCTTTTTTCCGGTTGCATCTCTATGTTTGTATGAGTTTCTACCGGCTGTGATGCTTTGCTTCTCTCTTCTATTTCTTTTAAAACCTTAAAGATGTTAGTTTCTGTAATATCCTCCGGGACTTGTGCGATGCGCTTTTCCACCCGCTCGGCGTTGGGACCTTTTATCAGGCGTTTTCGAGCCATACTTCAACTTCCTTCGCAAGGGCTTTAAAATCGGCAGCACCGCGTGACCGGGGTGAATAATCAAATATTGTTTTCTGGGCATACTGGCTTTCTTCGACGGCTATATTGCGGTGAACGATAGTATTAAATACCATCTTTCCAAGTTGTTTACGTAATGTAGCCGAAAGATCCTGGCTTATGATGGTACGCTTGTCGTAAAGAGTAATAAAATACCTGACACTCTTTAATCCCGGATTGCTTTCACGTGCTTCCTTAATTGTTTCGTTTAAATCTCCGAGTCCTTCCTGACAAAAAAAGGTAGGTTGAACGGGTACAAGTACATGAGTAGCTGCCAAAAGGGCTGAAATCGTAAAAAGGCCTAAAGACGGAGGTGTGTCTATTACCGTGTACCGGAATGTTTCGCTGACTTCAGGCAGGTTTTTTTTTAATGCATTAAATGTCGAAAGGCTCCTCTCTAAATTTTCGACCCTGTTTAATGCCGTTCTTGTTGGTATTATATATAAATTTTCATATGGAGTTTCCCTTATAAGCTTATCGACTACTTCCTGTCCCCTGTAAAGAAGGGAAATGTCTTTTTCTATTGTTTCATAATCGAGTATATTTCTTGTTAAGTTCGCCTGAGGGTCCGTATCGAGCATAAGGACTTTTTTGCCTTTAAGAGCCCACGCAGCAGAGAGAGAAAGGACGGATGTGGTTTTGCATACTCCTCCCTTCTGCTGGGCAATACAGAGTATTTTCGGCCTATACCCTTTCATGCTCTACTCATCGGCTTAATAATGTTAAATATCAAAAAAAATCTTGCAATCTGAGTTTTTATTATTAGAATACTACATATAGGGAAAACGCAAATATGCAGACTATTTTAGCATCGGGTTTTAAAAGCGATGAATTATTCATCATCAGTACGGCAGCAGCAGGTAAGGGCTACCGTTTTATAGAGGCGGAGAATGACATAGTCGATAAAGTGACTAAATGCGGTGAACCCGTTGTTGTTCTGCTGGGGATCCATGAAAAAAGTGATATCCGTCTTTTAAAACGTCTTGCTGCCGATGCCCCGCAGCATATTTATGCATGCGGAATAGATTATACGAATCGTTCTTTGGTATACATGGGAGGTTTTTTAAAGGATGTCCCTGTGTTTTTTCTTCCGCCGGAGGAAAACGAGGTTAAGAAGGTACTCTCCGTTATCGGAGAATCGATACGGCTTAAAAAAGCGGAATCTGTTGTTTTTAAAGGGCTTAAGAATTCAAAGCAGGAGTTTGAATGGGAAACAGGTAAACTTGAGATATCTCTAACCTGTAAATATCTGGCAGATCTTCTCTGTCGCGCAGGTTTGTACGGGGATACAACAGAAACGGATAATGCAGCCCTGGCTATAGAAGAGGCACTTGTTAATTCCATCGAGCACGGAAGTCTGGAACTTGATTCTTCTCTGCGGCCTAAGAGTATCCTCGATGAGGATAAGTATGAGCTGTTAAGGGACGAAAGGCTTAAAGATGATAAATATGCGGGAAGGAAAATCAGGATTAATGTGATTATAGATTCGGAGGCCGGATCTGTTTCCATAGAAGATGAAGGCCCCGGTTTTGATGTATCAGGGGTAAAGGATTTTACCGCCGAAACGGATGTTAATGATGAAGATATAATAGATGTTTCGGGCAAGGGTTTCAGCCTTATAAAAAGGGCATTCGATGAAATAGAATATGAAAAAAGAGGAAGGGTTATATGGCTTAAAAAATTCAGAAATTAAAGATTTAGGAGGTGTTAATGGATTTTACGGAAAAAGAGCTTAAGATACTCTTACAGTCTCTTACCCGTTACAGGGGAGAGGTAGCCGGTGCTACACAGGCAGAGAGAAATAGACTGGAGTCCGTTGAGAAGGTAATCGGGAAGATAGAGGGTGAGATAGGACCGTTAAAAGCGGAACGAACCCCGTTCGACCGGGAAATGGAAGAATCCCTGTCCGTTTTAAAAACAGGAAGGGAATCAAGTAAGAAAAAGAGATAGGAGGAAATATGGGAAAGCAGGAAGATCAGGCCAGGATATGGGGACGGGAATCCATAATGACTGTGGAGAATAATATTCTGCAGCAGATTGTAGCAGCCCGGACGCCGGAAGCGGTGGAAGCTGCAATTAGTTATACGAGGTTTTTAAGGCTTTCAGGGTTAAACTCTGATAATTATCCGCTGTTTTTAAAAATGCTGGAGATAGAGAACCACTGGGTGCTGGATGCACTTATCGGGGATGAGGACCCGTTCCTCCTGCTCTCGACCATCCAGCCGAACAGGTATGTTATCTCCACTTGCTTTATGCTGTTAACGAGATGGCATCCGGGGGGGATTTATCCGAATACTCTTTCTATTGCACTTGGTGTTCTTCAGAGTGCATACAGCTCACCGAAGGATGGTTATAAGATTTATCCTCTCAATGTGGCTGATGTGGATAACCTGGGGAAACATCTGGAGAAGGAGAAGGGCCAGAACCATCCTCAGAACAGATGTATTCTGGATATTCTTGATAGGATAGGTTCATTGCAGGGCCTCGGATGGGATGAATCGATGGAAGAGGTGGCACGGCAGGCTATAAAAATCAGAAGTAACTTTTTTGATAATCAGAAGAAGCTTGAGGATTGTATTCCTCAGGTGC
Source organism: Spirochaetales bacterium (assembly GCA_003233545.1). GTDB lineage: Bacteria > Spirochaetota > Spirochaetia > SZUA-6 > SZUA-6 > SZUA-6. Next base: position 3,812 of record QILZ01000213.1, on the reverse strand, counting down.
TGCTTGTACGGGGTGATTATCTGAAGGAAGAAGTACCGCCGAGGTTTATCTTCGAAGAAGACATCGATGTAACTCACAGGCACGATTAATGGGTCAATTAAAGAATAGTGAAAGAAGGAGATAAAATATGGATGAATTAATAGCACAGGAAAATTGGACATCGGAACAGGTAGCACAGATAGAAAACAGACTGCTTCAGGGTATTATAGGATGCCGTTCATACGAAGCTGTGGAGGCAGCTATAACCTATGGGGCATTTCTTAATACTGTTGGATTAACTCCGGAAAATTATCCTGTTTTTTTAAGAATGCTCGAAATTGAAAACCACTGGGTAATAGACGCCCTGATTGCAGATAAGGATCCCTTTCTGCTGTTGTCGCCTGTACAGCCTAACCGCTATATCGTAGGTAAGATATTCGGGATGATGACCAAATGGCATAAGGGAGGTATCTATCCGAAGAATCTGTCTGTAATTCTCGGAGTTCTGCAGTCCAATTACAGTTCTCCCAGAGACGGGTATAGAATTTATCCGCTTACGATTTCCGATCTTAATGCATTGGGAAAACATCTGGATAAGGAAAAAGGTCAGGATGATCCTTTAAACAGAACGATTCTCGACATTCTGGAAAGGATTTCCCAGCTGGAAGGTGTGGGTACGGATTCGGACATGGAAGAGGTGGCCATTCATGCCTCCGCTGTCAGAAATGCATTCTTTGATGATAGGAAGCGGATGGAAGATGTTATCCCTCCGGTACTTCTGGTAAAAGCCAGCTATCATGAAAAAGAGGTTGCTCCGAGAAAACGGATTCCTATTAAAGAAAAAGCCAGGAAGGCCAGGGAAAAGGGTTAGAAAGTGTCGAAACTTGAAAGATACGCTGAACTTTTACGGAAGTATGATCCTGAAAACGGAGTGGTTGTGGATGAGAGGGTTTTTGTGGGCCCGGACGAGGTTATCGAAAAGGTCAGGAAACTGGAACAGCTCTACCGGGCATTAAAGAATATTGACATTCTTGCGCTCTATGACCGCAGAATAGCTCATGACGGGATGCATGACGAGGATATCTATGATCATGGCCGGTACTATGCATACTTAAGTTTTGAGCTGAAGGGACAGAGCAGAGAAGAAAAAGAGGAAAATCTGGCTAATGCTCTGTCATCTGTTGTTGAGCAATTCGAAAGAGAAGCGGTCTTTAAATATTTCCCCGGGATAATCAAAGGACGGAGTGTTACGGAGGATCTTAAAATACGGCCGGAAGATGAGGATTACCCGTCGTATTACTCTGATTTCAGAACAAATTATGCGGAAAAAATGGCACTGGAAGAAGTGCCGGATAAAGTTCTGTCGCAGATCAGAGATGAGGAAGATGCCCTGCTGGAGGAGTATGACTGGAATACCCTTTATGTCACCGATTCGAAGGGGAAATTAATTGAAATATGCGGGGATGTATATCTGATTGCGGATAGCGAGATAGAAAAAGCAAAAATCTATGCCGCGCTCTGGAATTTTATTATCGAAAACAGCGAAGATTCGATATACGATTTTTCTATTGCAACGGATGGTGAATATCCTAAAGATGAATATAATCCTTTAGGGCGTTACTATGCCTATGTTAAGCTCGAATTAAAAGGATTAAGTGATGAGGGCAGGAAGAAATTCCTTAAGGATATTCTGCCGGAAGATATTGTAAAAAAGATCGGCATCGATGATCTTATTCATATCTTTCCTAAAACGATAAGCAGCGATCCTGTTACGCAGCCGTTAACCCTAAGGCCGGATGAAGAAGAATTTCCTTCTTATTTTAATCAGAAAAAGATCGAGAAGGGAAAGGAACGGGCGTATAAGCAGGTTATATACAATATCCGTGCTGCAATTGTAGAAAAGCTTGCAGGTATTTTAGGAGAAATAAAAAAGGTAATAATTTTAGAATAAACAACAGAGTAAACGAGGAGGAAAAAATGGATATCGATCTCGAAAAAAGCGGAGATTCCGTTCGATTAGTAGTGGATGGGAATATAGATACCGACGGCGGCCATACGCTTTCTGTTAAGATACAGGAGGTTATGGAAATGGATGATATAATGCATATTGTCTGTGATCTTACAACGGTTAAAACTATCACATCATCCGGTATAGGGAAGCTAATGAATTTCTATAAATTCATGGATTCAAAGGGCGGTACCTTCGAGATTAAAGGGATATCTGACAATCTGTATAAACAGTTTATGGAGATACATCTGGATAGAATATTCCCGATCAGCAAGTAAGGAGCATTTAAGGAGGCTTTTTTTGAACCATATAGTTACAAGTTTTCTCAACCACAAAGGGGAAAAGTTAAGCTATCATTACTGGGAAGAATCAAGCAGAAGCTACAATAAAATTATTATTTTGCTTCACGGGTTGTGTTACCATGCAGGAGCCTATCCGTTTCTGGTTCCTGCACTGGTATTTAACGGGTATAAGGTTTACGGCCTTGATTTTAGAGGTTTCGGTAGAAGTCCGGGCGAAAGAGGTAACATCGACGCCTTCGAAAAATATGTGGATGATCTGGAATCTTTCCGGCGGATGGTTAAAAGCCGTGAAGGTTACAGAGAAATTATTTTTCTCGGTCATTCTCTCGGTGCAGCTGTAGCTTTAATGTATCCCATGCGGTATCCGGAGACAAAGGTCCGGACTATTCTTGCCTCTTTGCTTTTCTCGTCACCACTCATAGATCAGGCTGTAAAAGAGGATCAGAGTGCCGTAGAGATTACACTGGAAGATTTTGCAACGGATAGCGGACGGGTAGAACAGCTTGTTGCCGATAAACTGATAGTTAAGCAAATATCAAAGAATTTACTGCAGCTTATACATGAAGCGAATGAACAGATTATCAGCGGTACGGATAAACTTAAAAATGGAAGATTTCTGTTTTTAAATGGTGAATCGGATAGGATTGCCGATCCTGCTGCGGTAGAAAAATTTTACAACAAACTAGAGTGCAAAAGAAAAAAGCTGGTAACATTTCCAAGAATGCTGCATGATATTTTTGCAGAACGGAGAAGAGAACAGGTATTTAATGCAATAGAACTCTGGTTGGGTGAAACTGAATTCGAACATAAAGCACCATAATATAGGAGAGAATAATGGATTTGGACATTGTAATAGAAAATGATACCGTTTTTTTCAAAATTACGGGGCCTATAGATACGGAAGGCGGGGCAGAGCTGACAAACAAATTCATGGAAATTGCAGGGGATGAATCATTAAAAAATGCCGAATTTGATTTAAGTGAAGTGCCGACAATAACGAGTGCCGGCATCGGGAAGCTTTTGCGTTTCTTTAAGCATTTCGATAAACTCGGCGGCAAAATGAAAATTACCGGTATTTCCGAGAGTTTAAAGGATCAGTTTGCAGAAATTCATCTCGACCAGATTATTCCGATAGAGGCCGGTTAAATAAAAGTTAAATACCATTAAAGGGGCATATCGATGTCCTCGTTATGAAAGAGTAATGTTTTTTCCGTCTTTTATTACGTAAATCGGCGGATTATGTTCCGTTAGTGCCTGCCATACTGTCTCTGCGTTAAGAACAACAAGATTTGCAGGGTTTCCCTCTTCGAGTTTAAAATTCCTTATGCCCATAGCTTTAGCGGCCTTTGTTGTAATCAGGTCGTAAAGAATGTCAAGTTCCGCGAAGGTTGTCATCCATAACAGGTGGGCCGCTAAAAACGCCACTTCCAGCATATTGTTCCTGCCGAAGGGATAATAGGCATCTGCAATATCATCCTGGCCCAGTGCAACATTAACACCTTCATCGTATAAATCTCTGACCC
>QILZ01000353.1 GCA_003233545.1 Spirochaetales bacterium | reverse complement strand
CTTTATACCTTGCTTTTAAACTACTCGATAAAAAATACGGAAAATCGATCATTCCGGTCCCTCTGACATCCTGTTTTAAAACAATACCCTTGAGTCTATCGAAATTAGTCCATTTAAACCTCCGTCCTTCCAGTAAATCGATAGTTCCGTAAAAATCACTGACCAGTCTGTCTCCATGTGCAAGCAGTTCAGCGAACAGGTTATCACGCCTTGTTAATTCGGTTTCTATAACCTTTTGTATATTCTTAATTATTATAAAGTAAACGGCACTTATATTCTGGTTCCCGATCTTGTAACTGATGACAGCCCTTCTTTTACCGTACATTGCGATCCGCAGATCAGTACCCTTAAAAGAATAGTTATTCTCTCCGATCTTCTCCACCCCGCTGTAATTAAAAGAAAGAGAATACTTCTCCGTTACGAGCTTAATATATTTGTTTTCAGGGTCAGGAAACAGTCCGATATCCACACGAAATTTCTTAAGGTCTATATGGTTTCTGTTTATCATTTCTTTGTAGTATTGCGGCCTCCACACATTCTTAAGCAATATATCCAGCATCGGATCCTGAGACATAAGCTGAGCGACTTTTTTTAGGGGATCGCCTTCCGTAGAGAATGTCCGTAAAAAATGGCCGAAACAATAACCGGCTGTTCCGTCTTTAGCAAGCACATAGTACCAGTAATCATCATAGCTCCCTACGCTCACCCTGCTCTCTCCGCGCTTTAAGATTTTTACGACCTCCCCTTTTCTTAACTTGTACAGTCTCGGAGAATTAGCCTTTGGTTTCTCCCTGATAGGAAGGCCGTCATGCAGGGAAAAACCGAATTTTAAATAGTCGGGTCTGTATGAATCGGCAAATTGAACAGCTTTTTCTTTACTGTCAAAGAATTTTACATTCCGGATGGGGATTTCATATTTTTCTTTCCGGTTTATTTCGATTATGTATGTTTTTCTGATTCCGGATTCGTCATTAATCTTTAATACGGTTCCGGTCTTAAAGGGAATGTCCTTGTCTGCCCACAGAACAACCCCGTACCCTAAGATTTTACCGGTACAGGATGAAAAACCAAGAATAATCATAAAAGCCAGAATTACAGCCAAAATATTATATTTATTAAAACTCAACAATATTATCCCTCTTTAAAAACGAATTCCAATAAAATATGAACACATAAAGCTTTTAAAGTCAACCAAACCAGTGCATGGATTGTACCGGTATAATTTGATTATTAACCCCTTGTACTACACCATATTAATGGATATAAATACAACTATCAGGAGGCAAAATGAATAAGCTCGATATGGTTTTTAAAAAAATAGATGCAAACAGAGATAATATGATATCTCTCCAGAAAGACCTTACGTCGATTCCTGCAATTGCTCCGCAGAATAAGGGAACAGGAGAATGGGAGAAAGCACAGCTGCTTATAGATAGGCTGAATACCCTCGGCATAACCAATATAAATATTATTAATGCTCTGGACAAAAGGGTTCCGGACGGGAAACGTCCTAATGTCATTGCAACGGTACCCGGCAAAGACGAAAATAAAAGTTTCTGGATTATGACGCACATCGATGTTGTACCGCCCGGAGAAATTTCTCTTTGGGATACGGATCCCTTTATCATGGCTTTAAAGGATGACCGGCTAATCGGCAGGGGAGTGGAGGATAATCAACAGAGTATGGTAAGTTCTATTTTTGCCGTAAAGTCCATACTGGAAAGCGGATTTAAACCCGAATATACCGTAAAACTTCTATTCGTTGCCGACGAAGAAACAGGGTCCGATTTTGGAATAAAGTTCCTGCTGGAAAATTATAATCTGTTTAAAAAGGACGATTTAATTCTTGCCCCGGACGGAGGCAGAGCAGACGGCACTTTAATAGAAATCGCTGAAAAAAGCATCCTCTGGCTGAAATTCACTACGAAGGGTAAGCAATGTCATGCTTCCATGCCGAATCTCGGAATAAATGCTTTCATTGCAGGAAGCGAACTTGTTCTGGCACTTAATGCTCTTAACGGTGAGTTTAACAGGCAAAATCCATTGTTCGATCCGCCTGTATCCACCTTCTGCCCCACAAAAAAGGAAGCCAATGTACCGAATATAAATTCTATCCCGGGGGAGGATGTTTTTTATCTCGACTGCAGAATTCTACCTGAGTATAATCCGGACGACATACTTGAAAGAATACGGAATGTAATAAAATCGATCGAGGAGAAATACGGCGTTACAGTTCTATATGAAATTATTCAGAGGGAATCGTCACCTCCGACACCCGAAAATTCCCACCTGGTACAGGCACTTAAAAGAGCAATAAACAGAGTTTATAATGTGGCCGGAGTACCGAGGGGCATAGGCGGGGGAACAGTCGGGGCGCACCTGCGGGCAAAGAGATTTGATACCGTAGTATGGTCTAAGATAGATGAAACGGCACATATGCCTAATGAGTACTGCCTTATAGATAATATGATCGGAGACTGCAAGGTAATGGCGGAAGTTATGCTGGAAGGATAGTAAAGTTAATCCAGATCCAGAATAACTAAAATTCTGCCGTTTCTTAACAGGTCTATGTTTTTATCACGGGACAGCAGTTTTCTGCCCGCATCGACCGAAATTATTATGTCGGTGTTATTTTCTCCGTAGATGCCGCGTGCTTTTACCCGAAGCGGAAACATCCCGATACGCTTTAAAAACGGAGCCTCGGTATCTTTTCCCGTGTATGCGGCGATCCCCCACCGCTTAAGAGATTCAACCCGGCACATTTCCTTTTCCGCTATGATATTCATATCTTCATCGAATATTCTTAAGAACAATGCCGGTTTCAGCTTGCCAGTGCCGGATTTTCCAAAAAGAGGCAGTTTACCCTTTGCATATATAACCAGTCCTGAAAAATTTCGCGAAGGCACAAAACCTAAAAATCTCTCTACCGGATACGGCCGTTTATGGTTTATAAAAAGTCCGGCAATTCCGGTATTCCCAAACAGCTGATATTCGTACCTGACGTTAAGTGTATCCATATTCCCGGAAACATAGGAAAACTCTCTTGTACCATACTGTGATGCATTCAGCAGGGAATTAAAAAGCAGCTGATTGTTTTTCACCCGGTCTTTGATCGTGGACAGCGAATCGACATAGAGATTCATTATCTTACGTATAAAAATATCAGCTGCCGACTTTCGTATGTTTCTGTCGGCATTAGATCTCGCCTCAGGGAAAGTATGATTTACAAGATCCATTTTTTCGGCAAGATCCAGGAATACCGTTCTGTTTTCCCAGTTATAGGTTACACGTACTTCCGGAACCGGAACTACAGTATCCGAAAATCCCGAGTATCCGGTAAACAGGTATAACAGTACTAGAAATAAAAAACCGTCCGGTATATAACGTTTCAACTTCCTGCCTTTAAAATATCCTTTGCCAGATTCCCCAGCCGTTTAATCCCTTCATGTATTTGCTCTGAAGAGGGGTAGGAGAAATTCAGCCTCATGGTGTTATGTCCGCCGCCGTTCGGATAGAAAGCGGAACCTATTACATAAGCAACATTTCTGTCGATTGCTTCTTTAAACATTTCATCGGTATCTATGCACTCCGGCATTTTAATCCATAAAAACAAACCTCCGGCAGGCTTATATAACTCCATGTTCTCATTTTCAGGAAAAAACTCATCTATGGAATCCAGCATCACGAGCAGCTTCTCCCTGTATATACTTATATTATCTGCTATTCTTCCTTCTATAAACTTATTTTTCATAAAGGAATCCGCAATACTCTGCGTAAATGCGGATGTACAGAGATCGGCGGCTTGTTTTGCCTGCACAATTTTATCCATGATGGTTTCATGAGCAGTCATCCACCCTAAGCGCAAACCCGGCGAAAGTATCTTGGAGAAGGTAAATAAACCGATGACCCGGTTGTCGGTATCCATGGAAGAGAGCATCGGTATCTCTTTTCCCACGTATCTCAGCCACCGGTAAGGTACATCTTCGACAATAATAAGATCAAACTCCCCCGCCAGTCTAAGAAGCTCTTTTCTTCTCTCGAGGCTTATTACCGTTCCCGTAGGATTTTGAAAATCCGGAATGGTATATATAAATTTTGGCATATTTTGATAGTACTCATTTCCGCTGCCGGCGTTCGTTTTAAGTTCATCGAGCCGTTTCCGAAGCAGACCGGTGCATATCCCATCTCTATCCACATCGACCGTAAGAAATCTTGCCCCGTAGGCTCTGAAAGCACTTAACGCACCAAGATAGCTTGGATTTTCCGTTACAACGGTGTCTCCCCTGTCTATGAATACCTTTCCGATAAGGTCTAATGACTGCTGAGACGCTGTAGTTACTATTAATTGTTTTTTACCGATATCGAAACCATGCGATTTTAAAAAATCTTTCAAGGTTTCACGTAAAGACTGTAAACCTTCCGTCGGACTGTACTGAAGCGCCACCTCCGGTATGGTTGCCAGTACATCGCTGCAGATAGATTTTAATCTTTCTCCGGGAAAAGTTTCCGGAAAAGGGAGTCCTCCTGCAAAGGAAATAAGGCCGGGCTTCCTGGTAAGTTTTAATAACTCCCTGATAATTGACCTGCTCATCCTTCTCGCACTGATCGAAAACCGGCCTGTTACTTCCATAACATTATAACCTCTTTACAGTTTTTCCCCGAAATAAATTCCTGCCCATTCCCATCTTCCGTCGATCTCGGGATCCGCCTTAAAATCTATTTTTCTAAAGAAAAGATACCAGGTCGGTATCCTGTATGTCCATCTTGTTGTTTTTAAATATGCCTCCCTTGCATTGGAATCGATATCGAGCTTACCTGCAACCCTTATCTTTGATTTCCTCAAAAATGATCCTATATCAAATATTTTTGCCTTACTGCTGTCCGTCTGCTGTTCCCAGGATTTCGTAAAGAAATTAACCTTGGCTTTGTACTTAAGCAATCTTCCCGGACTGCGCAGCCTGATTGCCCTCTTTATTTCTCTTATTAAAGTCGAAAGATCACGTACGGTCCAGCTCTTATCGGAATAGTAGAATGCCACCTTTTCCTTTATCTTTTCATGTGCATCTTCCAGACCCGGAATCTCCGAATCGGGATACTGAAGGAATTTCTTATCGGCCTGAATAGCAAGATCCCAGTCTCCGAGTTTTTCGTACATTTTGGCAAGATAGTAATATGTAACCCCTAAGTCTATACGGTCACTGAACCGGGCAATCAATTCTTTATAATACTCTACCGTATATTCCGGTATATCGACAAGCTTAATAAGCGATGTAAGACAATGGAAATGTACCGATCTTCCCTTGTATAAAAGATCCGGATAGTTTTTCAGTATTCTGTCGTAATAATGGATCGCCAGCGGGTATTCCTTTTTATTTTCATAGGTTTGTGCAACTAGCAGCAGATAAAAGGCATCATAAGGATCGATCGGATGCCTTTCCACATAATCGGTTAAAAACAGGATCTGTTTCTCCTGCTCTCCCTTCTTAGTCAATATATTTGCAATTCTATCGATCAGAATAAACCGTTGTTCACTGCTGGCTTTTTTATTCTTAAGAAGGTTAAACAGATCATTGAGTTCACGCTTTTCTTCTCCGGCATTCGCTATATAAAATGAGTAATCCTTTACGACACAGCTCGTCAAAAAAACGGAAAAGAGTATAAAAACTGAAAAAAGTAAAAAGGATTTCCTGATCATGTACGGACAGCAGGCTACCATACATAATGAGAGTTGGCAAGACAACAAGCTTATGATAGACTTAAATTATCCGAGGAGGAAACAGAGGTGGGACATACAATAACAAAAACTAAAGAGGGCATTAAGGTTCCTTCGGACCCTATTATCCCCTTTATTATAGGAGACGGAATCGGACCTGATATATGGAGAGCTGCCGCTTTAGTTTTAGACGCAGCGGTAAAGAAAGCATACAAAAATGAAAGGGAAATCGAATGGAAAGAGATCTTTGCAGGAGAGAAGGCGTACAATAAGACGGGAGAATGGCTTCCCGCAGAGACAGAAGAAGCTTTCCGCAGGTACCTTGTGGGAATAAAAGGTCCGTTAACAACACCGGTAGGCGGCGGATACCGAAGCTTAAACGTAGCATTACGTCAAAAGCTTAATCTATACGTGTGTCTTCGCCCTGTAAAATATTACGAAGGAGTACCATCCCCTGTCAAAAAGCCCCAGTTAATCGATGCAGTTGTATTCAGAGAAAATACGGAGGATGTATATGCCGGACTCGAGGTCGAAGAGGGCTCGAATGAAGCTTCGAAACTCATGCATTTCTTAAGTGAAAATTTCGGCTGGGATATCAGAAAAGACTCCGGAATAGGAATAAAACCAATAAGCAGAACCGCATCGGAGCGTCTTATAAGAGCGGCAATACAGTATGCAGTTAAATACAACAGGAGAAGCGTCACCTTAGTTCATAAGGGCAATATTCAAAAGTTTACGGAAGGTGCTTTCCGGCAATGGGGTTATGAGCTTGCAAGCCGTGAATTCGGAGACAAAACGGCAGCGGCAGATAAAACATCGAATAAAGAAACGGAAAATAAGATAATTATTAAAGACGCTATTGCCGATATTTTTCTTCAGCAGATCCTAACAAGACCGGCTGAATTTGATGTTATTGCAACAACGAATTTAAACGGAGATTATATATCTGATGCGCTTGCCGCTCAGATCGGAGGTATCGGTATAGCACCCGGAGCCAATATAAATTACGAAACAGGACACGCAATTTTCGAAGCAACCCACGGCACGGCACCGAAATATGCCGGGAAAAATGTTGTTAATCCGTGTTCTTTAATACTATCCGGCGAAATGATGCTGGAATATATTGGCTGGAAAGAGGCGGCGGATATTGTTGATGAAAGCCTTACCAGAACCATCGCACAGCGTCATGTAACCTATGATTTTGCGCGTCTGATGGAGAATGCAAATCAGGTTTCCACATCGGAATTTGCCGGGAAAATGATTAAAAATATGTAACCATACGAATGAGAAACTCAACAGGAATCCTGATAACAGTATTTACGGTTTTATTATCGCTTATGGGCATTTTTACATTAATTGCCGCTCAGGACGGAAAAAAAACAGAAGCTACAGAGAAAAATCCACTTATACATACAGGGGATGGGTCCGGAAATACCGCTGTTTCCGGTAATAATGCCCGAAAAGCTCCTCTTTCGTTCCGTATCACGAAAATCTTCCCGCTGCGAAACGGCATCGAATATGCTGTTTC
>QILZ01000256.1 GCA_003233545.1 Spirochaetales bacterium | reverse complement strand
TAAAATGGGAACTCATTATACGCCGATAGTGCCTTTAACATGGGCTTTTAAAAAGAGAGGATTTAAAGAGGGGCAGTTTCCGGTTGCCGAATCGATAGTAAAGAATCTTATAACCCTACCGATTAATCCGGGACAGACGAAAGAAGCACTTGATTACCTAATCGACAGCATAAGTGGTCTTGCATCAAAATAGGATGTATCTGCTTCCGAATACATCTGCAGAGCTTTAAAAGAGAACTTACTGCCCTCGAATAAATTATTTTGGTAATTGACAAATGATATATATCATACTAGTTTGATTACAAAGGGAATTTTTATTTTATTTAAAATCTATCGGAAGGTGTAAAGTATGAAAAAAATATCGTTAATTCTAATGACTCTGCTTTTAGCAAGTAGTATTGCAGTTTTTGCAGCTGCCCCAACAAAAATAGCATATGTTATTAATGGATCGCTTGGAGATCATGCTTTTTATGATTCGGGATATGCCGGGTTAATGCAGATAAAAAAAGAGTTTGGTGTCAAAGTAAAAGTGTTGGAATGTAAATTCGACCCCTCTTTATACTATCCCAGCCTTTTGACAGCAGCGAGATGGGCAGATGTCATCTTTGTTATTTCTTATGGCTTTGAAAAAGAGCTGGCCCGGATAGCAGATAGGTTTCCAAAGAAGGTTTTTGTAAATGTGGATACCAATGTTAAAGATCCGAAGCACTTAATAACAAGTGTTGTATTTAGACAGGAAGAAGGAGCGTTTCTTGCCGGTGCCACTGCAGCTATAACAACTACTCTTACGCAATTGCCGGGAATAAATCCGCAAAAGATAATAGGTGCTGTAGGAGGAGATGACGACATAGTAATTAAAGCATTTATGTATGGATATAAAAAGGGAGCGCATTATATCGACCCCGCTACCAAGGTTAAAATAGTATATATCGGTAATTGGGATGATCCTGCGAAGGGTAAACAGGCCGCACTACAGCTTTATGCTCAGGGTGCGGATGTAGTATTTCAGGTTGCCGCTCTGGCAGGAATAGGCGTGCTTAAAGCAGCTAAAGAGGTTGGTAAATATGCTATAGGGGTAGATAGTAACGAGAATAGTATTGCTCCGGGACATGTGATAACAAGTGATTTAAAAGAAGTTGGAAAGTCTATGTACAAAATATATAAAATGATACTGGACGGGACTTTCAAAAGGGGACACCTCTATAGTTTTGGTGTAAAAGAAGGTATGGTTGGCCTTGCCATAGATGATTATACTAAGAAAATATTACCAAAAGGTGTAATAGATAGAATTGAAAGGCTGCAGCAGTCCATTGCAGACGGCAAGCTAAAAATAGAACCGTATAAAGCGGGAGAAGATATGTAAGAATTGCCATATATTGAAATGAGGGGGATATACAAGATATACCCCCCTGAAGTTTTAGCATTAGAAAATGTAGATTGGTCATTAAAGAAGGGAGAAGTCCACTCCATAGTAGGCGAGAACGGAGCAGGTAAATCTACACTTATGAAGATTCTTTCCGGTCTCATAAAACCCTCTTCAGGGAAAATATTCATAAAAGATTGTCATGTAATTTTTTCAGCCCCCTATCAAGCAATGAAAATGGGCATTGGAATGGTTCATCAGGAATTTATGCTTATCCCATCCTTTAAAGTATACGAAAACGTCATACTGGGAAGTGAAAAAGATCTATCTAAATTCGGCGGGCTTTTGGATAAAAGAAAGGCAAAATCAATAATAAAGAGTCTTTCCGAAGCCTATGGATTTGAAATTGATATAAATGCAGCTGCTTCTGATATATCGGTAGCCGCTCAGCAGAAAGTAGAAATACTTAAACAGATGTTTAGAAAAGTAGAGATTGTTATAATGGATGAACCGACCGCAGTGCTTACCCCGCAGGAGATAGAAGAGCTTTTCGGGAGACTTAGAAAACTAAAAGAGATGGGCAAAACTATAGTCTTTATCAGCCATAAGCTTGATGAGGTGTTAGAAATATCGGATAGAATAACAGTAATGCGTAAAGGAAAAAAGGTTGATACTATTTTGAATAAAGATATTACAAAGAATGTACTTGCCAATATGATGGTTGGAAGGGATGTAATATTCAGGGTTAACAAACCTTTTAAAACTCCCGGGAAAGCTGTCTTAGAAGTTGATAATATTACCGTTAATTCTATAAAAAGGAAAACACTGGGCCCTGTCCGGTTTAATGTCTATGAAGGTGAGATATTAGGGTTGGCCGGCATCGAAGGAAATGGACAGTTTGAATTAGTGGAAGCTCTAATCGGAGCTATGGCTTTATCTTCCGGCAAAATATCGGTTAAAGGAATCGATGTAACTAACATAGCTATCAGAGATAGAAGAAAATATATCGGCTTTGTCAGTGAAGACCGTAAATATACAGGCCTTGCATTAAAAGGCAGTATTAAAGAGAATCTTATAATGACACACCATATTAAGAATGAAATGCATAATCTGCCGTTTACGATAAATTGGAATAAAGGCGAGATATTCGCACAGAGGCTAATAAAAGATTTTTCTATTGTCTGCAGAAGTATTTCCGAGCAGTGCATCTCGCTCTCGGGCGGAAATCAACAGAAGGTAGTAGTGGCAAGAGAATTTACTCTTAATACTCCATTTTTACTGCTTGATCAACCCGCACGGGGACTTGATGTCGGAACTATAGAATTCATACATAAAAAGATATTAGATATGAGAGAACATGGTATTGCCATACTGCTTATATCTGCGGATTTGGATGAGCTTTTTAACTTGAGTGACCGTTTAATGGTAATGAGGGAAGGGAAAATAACCGGAATACTAGATCCTTCGGAAACAACAAAGGAAGATCTTGGTGCATACATGTTAGGTGTCAAAGAAAATGTCTAGATTTAGAAAATTCATAGTAGGCATTTTGGGGCTAATAGTTGGGTTAATATTAAGCATACTTATTGTTAAAATGCAGGGCAAATCTCCTTTGGAGGTTTACAAAGCGCTTTTCGGCTATAGTTTAGGCAGTCTGCTTTCTATAATTTCCACATTAAACGCTGCAACACCATTGATACTTACAGGCCTTTCCGCAGCAATGGCATGGGATGCAGGTGCAATAAATTTAGGGCAGCCCGGACAGTTCCTTATAGGAGCTATAACAGCTGCCTTACTTGGTATATATCTTCCGTTTCCTGTCTGGATATCTATACCTCTAATTCTTATAGGTGCTGCAGCTGCCGGTGCACTTTGGAGCGGCCTGGCGGCTTTTTTTCGTCAGAAATATAATATGGATGAATTTGTAAGCACTTTAATGCTGAATTTTATTGCTGAATATTTCACTACCTATCTGGTAACATATCCGTTTTTAGACCCTAAAGCGTATGTGGCATCTACCACTGCGATAAGAAAGGCATTTACGTTAGCAACACCCGATCAGTTTAACAAAGGGATTTATTTAGCTGTTTTAGTAGCAATTTTCACATGGTGGATTGTAAAGCGCTGGGGTATCGGATATGAATGGCATATGATCGGCTTAAACCAGAGATTTGCAGCTGTTGGCGGATGTAAAACAGAAAGGGACTACTCTTTGGCAATGCTTTACAGCGGAGCACTGTCCGGACTTGCAGGGGGAATACTAATTCTTGGCGGAACACAGCATCGTTTTATGAAGGGCATAGGGGGAAACTTCGGATGGGATGGTGTTATGCTTGCTATGATTGCAAATAATGATGTGATTATGACGGTGATTTTTGCCTTCTTTTTCGGGGCATTAAAGGCAGGCGGGATAGGTATGGAATTTGATACATCCGTACCCTCTGAATTCATACTTGTTATAGAAGCTATTATTGTGATTTCCGTAGTAGCTACCCGGGCAACTATTGACCTTTATGGCGGGAAACTTAAGGCATTAGTAAAAACGAGAAGGGTGGTGAAAAATAGTTGAACTTCTTTGCAGTCTTACTTAAAGAATCAATAAATAGTGCAACACCAATACTACTTGCGGCTTTAGGAGGAGCATTTACATATTACGCTAATGTATTTAATATCGCCATGGAAGGAATGATGCTCACAGGTGCATACTTTGGTGTAATTGGAAGCTACTTTTTTGGAAGCTGGGCTATAGGCCTTTTATTTGCCATAATTTCAAGTATTATACTTTCCACCCTTTTTTCTTTTTTTGCTGTATATCTTCATAGTGATGAATTTGTAACCGGGATTGCAATAAATATGCTGGCATTAGGAGGTACTACATATTTATTGAGAAGCACTTTTCATGTTAAGGGTGCATTTATATCATCTAAGATTATTAGTATTCCTTCATGGAAAATACCTTTTTTAGATCATATTCCCCTACTTGGAAAGGTTATAAGCGGTTATTCGGCTATAGTCTATATAGGCTTCTTGTTAGCTATAATAGTTGATATAGTTATATTCCATACAAGTTTTGGTTTAAGACTGCGTGCCACAGGAGAAGAAGAAGTGGCAACAAGGTCTTTGGGTATAAATCCTCTAACAGTAAAATTTATTTCTGCTGTTCTTTCCGGTCTTTTTTGCGGTATAGCAGGTGCATTTCTTTCACTGGGTTATATTAATCTTTTCAGCGAAAATATGTCAAATGGAAGAGGATGGATATCTTTGACTATAATAATATTGGTAAAGGCAAGGCCTTTAGGGATACTTCTCCTTTCCCTGCTCTTCGGATTTTTTGGTGCATTGGGAGTAATGCTTCAAAATTCATCTATTCCTCCTCAGTTTACATCTATGGCGCCATATATTGCCACTTTATTTGCCCTATATGTATATTCAAAACAAAAAAGAAAAGGAAGTTTGTAATTATGAAAGCCTGGGAAATAGAGCATAATTTAAGGATGCATGCAAAACCGGAAAAAACTTTTAAACCCAAATGGGAAGGAATAGATAGTTTTGAGGAATTTTATGATAGTATCATTAGACTTTTTTGGAAAAGTAATGTCCCCGGATCCGGTGCACCAGAATGTCTAATGGCCGGGGCAGTTCAATCCGTAGAGAATATGGGAAAAGATGTTACAGAGTCAGAAGCTCTTTTGGAAAAAGGACTTGCATTTCTAAATAAGGATGATTCGGCTCCTCTTAGGGCTATTACTTCTGAAATATTTTTCTTTTTAAATCGATCAATAAAAATCCGGGAACACCCTTATCATAAATTCATTCGCCCGATAGAGTGGGATAAGATATCTAAAGGGTTTCCTCCTGATAAAGACTATAAATTAAACATAGCTGAATTAAAAAAGAAAATTTACGGCGGATGGATTGGGCAGATCTGCGGTGCATCTATGGGAACTTTTATAGAAGGTTACAATCATAAAAATCTTGTTGAGGCATTCGGAAATAGTCTTGGAGGATATTTAAGAGAACCTGATACAGTAAATGACGATATAACCTATGAGATAGCATTTCTATTGGCTTATGAAGAAAATAAGGGGAACGTAACATCAGAAGATATAGCAAAAAAATGGATATCTTATATTCCATTTGGATGGTCTGCCGAATATATGGCACTTGAAAATCTTAAAAGAGGCATATATCCTCCCTTATCAGGTCAACTATCCAATCCATTTCAAGAGTGGATTGGGGCACAGATGCGTTGCATGGTGCAGGGGCTTTTATCTCCCGGAAAACCATATAAAGCGGCAAAACTCGCTTTTTTGGATTCACAAATATCTCATTCCGGAAATGGAATATACGGCGGTATACACAGTGCTGTTCTTACGAGCCTCGCATTTATTTATAGCGATGTGAAAGAATTACTAGTAAAGTCTCTAGAATATTTGCCGGAGAATACGGAATTTAGATATTTAGCGGAGAAAGTTATAAAGTGGTGTAAATTAGAAGATAATTGGGAAGAGGTATATTATAATGTGGAAATATATTTCAAAAAATATAATTGGATACACTTATATCCCAATACTGCTGCTGTAATAACCTCTATATGGTTTGGCAATGGCAATTTTAAAGAAAGTATGAAAATAGCGGCTTCGTTTGGATATGATGTTGACTGTAATGCCGGTGAAGTGGGAACTATACTTGGAGTCGAGTTAGGTATAGATAGGATAGACTCAAAATGGTATATGCCGTTTAACAATATTTTAAAAACTTATATGAAAGAATACAAAGAGTTGAAAATCTCCGAACTTGCAGATAGAACAGTGAATTGTACACTGTGCTAAACATACCACTACCTCCTCCATAGGAATATGAGCAATTACATTACACAAGAAGAATTTAGTTAAATTCAGTAGTCGAAAACTTCCTTAAGTACAGTGATTATATGAAAGAAATAGCACGTATAAGATGTGTAAATCCCTATTGCAGGATGTTTGCCCATATCTTTTCCCGCCCCCATGAAGAAATAAGGGGAAGTTCAAAAGCCTTATGGGTTGTTATTATAATAATTTTTGAGATCCTCGGTCCGGTTATATATTTTCTATTTGGGAAAAAATACGATGATAGCGATAAAAACTGAGGCGTTGTCGAAATACTTCAACGGTAAAAAGGCAGTTGATAATCTCAACCTTGAAGTCCCGGAGGGAGTTATCTTCGGATACTTGGGACCAAACGGCGCAGGAAAAACAACCACAATACGCCTTCTTCTTGGTCTTGCAAAACCTACAAAAGGTGACGCTTAAATTCCGGATGAAAATATAAGGAAAACCAGAAATTATCTAAGTAAAATAGGTTTTCTGCCCGAAGTGCCCAGGCGATACTCAGCGAACCCACATCTGCTCTGGACCCCGAGGGGAGGAAAGAAACGCTCGACCTTATTTCTTCATTTAAAGGAAGGAAAACAGTATTCTTTTCCACTCACATACTTGGAGACGTTGAAAGAATATGCGATATGGTAGGAATAATAAAGAACGGCAGGCTTATGCTCAACGATTCAATAGAAAATGTTAAAAAGAGCCACAGCAAAAGGACACTGCTACAGTCAGCTTTTATAAAGCCGGAAATTATAAACCCTACAAGGGGGCGGTACAGATTATCATAATTATCCATACCGCCTTATCCTTCTATTCTTTAGATGTTTTTTAGTTACACTAAATTACTGGATTGCCGCCACTTTATCCCATCCCGTAGCGATAGCTTTTGCCGCCTTCCCCAGGACAGATGCATCTTTTACAAACTTGACAACTTCGGCAGGAGGAAATTTTGCCGCCAGGTCGGCAGGAATTTTTACACTTTTCCTTATCGGATGGACAAACCCCTTTGCATACTCTATCTGTCCGGCATCCGAATACTCTGTTTCCAGCAACAGCCTCGCGGCATATGGATGCGGTGCGCCCGCAGTTATAAATTGAATATACATACCAGCAACAGTACCATCCTGAGGTATAACGATTTTCAACGAATCCATTCCGAGAGAATATTTTTTTGATAATCCGTCAAAATCCCAGAATATTGATATCGGAGCTTCTCCCTTCTGGATAGCAGACGTACTGGGTCTTACAGGTTTAATATTCCCGGCTTTCTTTAACTTCTTAAAGTATTCGATTCCGGGCTGTATATTGTTCACGCTTCCGCCGTTGGCATATGCCGCAGCGAGAACCATCATATTCGCTGTACCCGATTCCCTGGGGTCCTTTATGCAGACCATATTCTTATACTCAGGTTTTAAAAGATCTTCCCATGTCTTTGGGATATTCTTTACGATATCCGTATTTACTGTAAAGGCGATCGTACCCCAGTATGCCGCAGACCATAAACCGTTCGGGTCCTTTGCAAAAGCAGGTATTTCATCCCAATGCTGATTCTTATAGGGTTGGGAAAGACCTTCCGCCGTTATGACCGTAGCAAAGTTAAAACCGAGGTCTGTGGAATCCGCTACCGGGGCATTCTTTTCGGACTTCAGCGTGGAAATAATCGTACCGCTTCCCATATCCGTATCCATATCCTTTATGCCGTATTTGTCTCTCATGATCTTCATTATACCGCCGTAATTAACCCAGTCATCAGGAAGTCCGTAGGATACAAGAACTCCTTCCTTTTTAGCTCTGGTTATAAGATCATCCATATTAGTAGTTTTAACAGGCAGTGCCGCAGTGCTTTTTACCTCTTTAGTTCCCCCGGCAAAAACAACCGAACCTGTTCCCACAATCATTACTAAAATAATAAAACCAATCAAAATCTTTTTCATTTTATCCCCCTTGCTTTTTAAAATTGATTTGATAAAAATAATTTATCTTTTACATACTGTACCACCTCCTTTTTTGAAACAGACAGTTCTACCGCTTTATTCTCTGCACCTTCTGCCTCTCCCTTGCAATAAAAATAATAGTAATAGAAAGGAGCATGGCGATAGTAAAGGCTACAACAGTAATTGCAGAAGCAATTCTCCCATCTCTTCGTGTAAACTCGACGAGAAGCATGGGCAGAGTTTTAAACCTTGCACCTGTGATTAAAACTGCCAGTGTATATTCTGCAAATATTGCCGAAAAAACAAGAAGACTCCCGTTTACCACTCCCATCAAAATATTTGGACCTATGATATATAGAAGAATCTGCCGTGAATTCGCTCCCTGAAGCCGGGCTGCATCATTAATGGTGCGCAGATCCATCGCTTCCAGAGAATTGGCAATGGGCCTGTACATATAGGGCATCGAAAAAACAGAACATGCACTTACAAGCAAAAACGGTGATCTTGCTATGGGAGGAACGGTAAATACCGCAATAAGCGCAAGAGCAAGTACAACACGGGGAATACCGAAGGGCAGAATTGTTAACAAATCCATCTGCAGTTTTACCCAGGGCAGGCGGGTATGAGCCGTATATGCAGCAGGAATGATTAGTATGAGGTCGACCATTACCGTATAGGACGCAAGAAGCAAAGAATTTTTAAGTGCGATTATAAAATACGGATGCTGAAAAGTTCTTAAATACCACTCCAGTGTATAACCTTCCGGTAGAATGGTTCTATCCCATCTTACGGCAATGGAAAACATGTATGTGGCAAGAACGGGAATAAGCATATAAACTACAAATAATAAAAGAAATATTATTTTAGAGATAATATTATCTTTCATTTTTCCGCTCCGGCTGCATGATTTATTGCAATCTTATATATTGCTATGCACAGGCCCATAATAAGAAGTGAGACAGCTGCCATAGCTTTGGCAAGAGCCGGGTTATGAACAACCTCACCTTTAACAACAAAAGCAATCTGCGTAGTAACAAGCATCAAATTCGAAGCCACAAGCGTGTAGGCGGTGGCATATGCTCCGTATGCATTTGCAAACAGCAGTACAAAACCTGCTATAAGCGAGGGCGCCAATAAGGGAAATCCGATATACCTCCAGTAAATATAGGTTGTGGCACCCATATTAATGGCGGCCTCTCTCCACTCCTTCTGAAGACCTGCAAAAGAAGGAATTATTAAGAGTATCATCAGCGGAAGCTGAAAATAGGTATATGCGACAACCAGACCTGCATATGAATAAATTTGAAAATACGGGTAAAGGTGTAGATTTAATATCCGTGCAAAGATTAAGGTCACAACACCATTTTCTCCGAGTATAATTATAAATGCAAAGGCAAGCGGAGCGCCTGCAAAATTGGTTGTAACATTTGCCAGGGCCGTGAGAAGCTCTTTAAGCCATTTTGTTTTTGTTTTTAATATACTGTAGCCGATAAAAGTTCCGAAAAGGGTACCAAAAAAAGCGGTAATTGCAGACAAGCGGATACTGTTCCAGAACGAGAGCATATAAACAGGCCTTTTTAAACCTGCATAATTCACCAGTGTAAAGGCTCCCGAAGGGCCGATAAAACTATCTTTAATAAGAACAATTATGGGAATAATCTCAAAGATAATGCAAAAAAGAAAAAAGGGAACCACCCATATACTGTCTATTGCCCTTGCTATCCCGGGATGCATAACACGGAAACTCTGTCTCTGCAAAAAAACACCTCTCATTTAATACATTTCAACGATATTTTTTCAAAATCAGCTAATAATAATCCATACACCATTACTTTGTCAATAGTCTTTTAAAAGGGCTTTGACAAAGTTAAAAATATAACTTATAATATCTTAAAAAAATAAACAGAAACGGAGTAAAGCGATGAAAGATTACTTTCCTGAAATTTCAACCATCGAGTATGAAGGGAATAACTCAAAAAACCCTTATTCATTTAAATACTATAAAGCGGATAAAAAGATCGGTTCCGGAACCATGCACGAACATCTTAAATTTTCACTCGCCTACTGGCATACATTAACGGGAACAGGGGCGGATCCTTTTGGCGGAGGAACCATGCTGCGTCCGTGGGATAATCTTGCCGATCCTATGGATAAAGCAATGGCAAGAATGGACGCCGCATTCGAACTTATGCAGAAACTTGGTATTCGTTACTTCTGCCTGCACGACAGGGATGCAGCTCCCGAAGCTGCTACTCTGCAGAAAACCAACAAAAATCTGGATATAATCGTCGAGCTTATCGGAAAACAGATGAAGGCTACAGGAATTAAGCTTCTATGGGGAACGGCTAATATGTTTTTAAATTCGAGATATCTTCACGGAGCAGCCACATCGTGTAATGCAGATGTTTTCGCATATGCAGGCGCACAGGTTAAGAAAGCCATGGAAATAACAAAAGAACTCGGCGGCGCCAATTATGTATTCTGGGGCGGGAGAGAAGGATACGAAACTCTTCTTAATACCGACATGGACTTTGAACTGGATAATCAGGCGCGGTTACTCCGGATGGCTGTAGACTATGCAAAGGAAATCGGCTTTACGGGACAGTTTTTAATCGAGCCGAAACCAAAAGAGCCGACAAAACATCAGTATGATTTCGATGTAGCTTCGGTCATGGCTTTTTTAAGAAAGTACGGTCTCGATAAGGATTTTAAGATAAATATAGAATCCAATCATGCAACACTTGCAGGACATACCTTCCAGCATGAACTCCACCTGGCAAGAATAAACGATATGCTGGGGAGTATCGATGCAAATCAGGGAGATCTCCTGTTAGGATGGGATACCGACCAGTATCCGACAGACGTGTATAATGCTGCACTTGCCATGTATGAGGTCCTGAAGAACGGAGGTCTGCACAGCGGGGGCATAAATTTCGATGCCAAACCGAGAAGGGCGTCATTTGAACCCTCCGATCTCTTTTTATGTTTTATAGCGGGGATGGATACATACGCAAAGGGGCTGGAAGCAGCATATAAAATGCTTAACGATGGTGAACTGGAAGATTTTATCCGGGAAAGATATTCAAGCTACAGCAGCGGTATAGGAAAAGACATAGTAGAAGACAAAGCCGGATTAAAGGAACTGGAAGAATATGCATTACAACACGATCGTATAATTAACACTTCCGGCAGGCAGGAACTTTTAGAAGCTGTAGTAAACAGATATATTCTATAATAGCTATTGAAGGAGATTCAAGTTTCTATGTAGAATGTACTGCAGAAAAAACGGAGAAAGACTATGGCTAAGATTGTAAATCCCGATCAGGAAAAAATCAAAGACGCAAACAACCGGAGAATACTTCATCTTCTTATTAAAAGAAGAGAGCTGAGTAAACAGGAAATTTCAAAAATAACACGAATAAGCATTACCACAGTAACGGGAAATATTAACCGCCTCATCGAATACGGTCTGGCAGAAGAAGCAGGTGTGGCAGATTCAACAGGCGGTAGAAAACCAATGATAATCAGATTTCTTCCTGATGCGAGATACGCCTTCGGAGTGGATTTTGCATCCAATCACTTAACCGCCAGCAATAAGATAAAGATTGTTCTTATAAACCTCGATGCCGAAGTAAAGGATCAGGAAATATTCGATTACAACAAATTCTCTTCCGTTAATGAAATAATGTACTATCTTAAAGACTTAACGGAAGATATTACAGAGAGAAATAGTATAAAGGTAAAAAATATCCTGGGTATAGGATTTGCACTTCCCGGCCCGGTCAATGAAAGCAAAAAAATTCTTGAGCTTGCACCGAATCTTGCCGCTTCACTTGGGATGAAAAACGTAAATTTTAAGAACTATGAAAATTTATTTCCTTTCCCGATTTTTGTGGAAAACGAGGCAAATGCAGCGTCTTACGGAGAACTGGTATTCGGCACTGCACAGCATAAACACAACCTCGTTTATCTTTCCGTTAACAGGGGAATAGGTGCCGGTTTAATCGTACGGGGACATATCTATAAAGGAAATAACAGAAGGGCCGGTGAAGTGGGACATATGACAGTTGCATCTAATGGCGTTCAATGTACCTGCGGGAGAAAGGACTGCTGGGAAATCTATGCGGCATCGGGAGCATTAATCAGAAAATTTAATAAACAGTCAGAGCGGAAAATCACAGACACGAAACAATTCCTGGAAAAATTAAAATCCCGGAATCCTGAAGCTGTCGAAATATGGGATGAGTACCTCGATTACCTTGCACTTGGAATAAATAACATAATACTGAGTTTTGATCCCCACTATATTATTATAGGCGGCGAAATAAGCGAATTCAACTCCATGCTGATAGAACCTCTGCAGGAAAGAATCTTTAAAAATAACGGCTTTTATAACAAGGGTGACTTACAGATACTACTGTCGCATCTAAGGGAAGATGCATCTTTAATAGGTGCGGCGCTGCTTCCTTTTCAGAAGTTATTCTACGGTAATAATAAAATTATTTAAATAGATTTATACCGAACCATAAAAAATAAAAAAAGACGGAGATTAATATGGAAAATCATGACCCGATAAAAGTTTATGATGCAAGATGGGAAACGGGCGAATTCTCAAAACGGGAAATTATTCGATTTCTTGAATCCGTTTATATTTACGGCAGAGAATTAGGGGTGAATACCGTTACCATTACAAGAGACGCAAGACTTGGTGCGGGGGAAGTAATGGAAATTGCCGCGGATACCGGGGTGGATTCCGGCTTTAAAGTATATCTCTGTACGGATCCGGCAAGCACGCCTATGAGCTATTACTTTGCACTTAAAACATCATTAGAACATCCGAAAACAATGGGATTAACCATAACTGCTTCTCACAACCCGCTGGAATACATAGGACTAAAAATAACGGTACCCGTTGTACGGGCTATCGGATTGGATTCCGGACCTCTCGGAGGGTTTACGAGAATTCGGGAAATATACTACGGCAGGGAAAAACTTTCGCACAGCAGTAAAGGTGAGCTCCTTATAGTTAATCCCGTAGAAGAATACATAGCTTACTCCATGGGAAAAGCCGGGGTAAAAGAGAATTCTCTTAAAGGAATCACAG
>QILZ01000306.1 GCA_003233545.1 Spirochaetales bacterium | reverse complement strand
AGACCTGCAACGAGCCGGCGTTCAAGGTTATTTAATTATATATATTTTATTAATTACAGCATCGAGATATTTTGCAAATTTTCCTTTAAGAAGCCTTTTTGAGTCGCCAATCTCACTTTCCAGCTCCGGAAAATAGGGGATACTGCAGAGAAGAGGCAATTCGTGTTTTTCCGACATATCAGATACATGATGTACCGAATCCATGGCCATATTCCCGATAATTCCTGTTATGGGAAGATTCATGTTCTGTAAAAGATTTACCAGCCTTTCCACAACCTGTACGGAAACAAAAGACGAAGAAGAGACGATTATAAATTCTTTCCTTTGTATAAACCTTATAATATCCAGAATTTCCTCGCCTATTCCGGGCGGTAAATCCACTATTAAAAAGTCGAGTTCGTCCCAGATTGTTACTGCCAGAAGTTCTAAAATTGCATTCGTGGTATCTTTACCGCGCAGAGGCAGAGGTGATTCACCGGTAAACAGGGAAAAGCTTACAAAATCGATTCCGCTTGACAGCCTTAAAGGCCGTATTCCTTCCGCTTCCTCGGGAAGAGAAACCTTTTCACCCAGAATTATATGGTCGGAAGACCCCTGAAAATCAAGATCTAAAAGCCCGGTTTTTAATCCCCGTTCTGCAAACAGAAGAGCGGCAACCGAAGAAATAACACTCTTGCCCACTCCGCCTTTACCGCTGGATACTACAATTATTCGTTTAACCTTTTTAAGCCTTTTTTCTACAACGGATGTCCTGGGATCAATCACCGGATGCCGGCTCCCGGCCATTCAGTTCCATGCTCTCGATTAACACACCCCTGCCGGCTGCAACTGTAAAATCAGAACTGCCGCATTTCGGGCACTGCATATATGCATGGGCGGATTCCGGCAGAAAATGTATTGCCTCACGCTCATCTTCTCCGATCCCCGGATATTCGTTTAGTTTCCACCCTGTCCCGCAGTAATTACACTTAAACCCCGCCTCTTCCATATCGATTTTAAATACTTCAAGGCTGCAATGCTTACCCCGAAGCATCATTTTAAGACCTGCAACAAATATTTCCCGGTCTATATTCTGAAGCTCACCAAGTCTGATATGCACTCCCTTTAATATAGATAAATTCCGTTCTCCTAATTTTTCCTCTAACGTGGAAACAACTGCATCTGCAAGCGCCCATTCATGCATTACTATCTCCTGAATTCACTTCTCGATACCGGCCCTGGCTGAAACACCTGAGTCGTAGTAATGTTTTATCTCTACCATCTCCGTTACAAGATCAGCTTCGTCGATCAATTCGGAAGGTGCGCCTCTGCCTGTAAGTATCAGCTCCACATTACCCGGTTTTTCATGCAATAACCGCCTGACAGCATCAAATTTCACAATTCCAAGGGAAAGAGCAGTATTTATCTCATCTAATATTACCAGGCCGTATCCGCCGTTCCGGATTGCTCCTCCGCATCTTTCGAGACCTTCTTCTGCGAGTTTTCTGTCTTTAACTGTAATACCTTTGCCGACAAACCGGCCGCTTCCGAACTGCTCGATAGAAACAGAATCGCCCCAACTTTTAAAGCCTTTAAGTTCGGAGTACAAACCGTTTTTAAGAAATTGACCTATAAAAACCCTGTATCCGGCTCCAAGCATTCTTACGGCAACGCCGAAAGCCGCAGTTGTCTTTCCTTTGCCGTTCCCGGTGTAAACCTGAATATACCCTTTCCTCAATATGTATTCTTATCCTCGTACCTCACAATTATTTCGGGAAATTCATAAATGACTATTCCCCGATCATCAACTTCCATACGCACCCTCATCCCGTCCGTCATTTTATTCATCGTTTCCTCTGCTTCCTTAATTCCGATACCTGTATTGATAACAATATCGGACACAGTCAGCTTGCCGTGCATTTTATTAGCCAGTCGAAATATCTGGTGCTGGGCATCCCTGGGCTTTTTTACCGTAAAACTTTTTGCATTCAGATTATCGAATAATCTCGAATTACGGAAACTTCGCTTCCATCCCGGAGATATCTCCCGGTCATCCTCGAACAAGTCCCTGAAAAGTCTCCTGCCTATCCTGAGAGCTAAAAATATTATTATAAATGTACCGAAAAAACCAAAGGGGAATAAAAAAAACAAATACTTCTCCCTTAAATAAGATTTCTAATTACCATATTGATGAATGTAACGATTATTTAATAATAGTTCAATAAAAACCAGAGGTTAATTAACAGAAATAAGCTGTCTTCTATAAAATATCATCAGGAAGACAGCTTATCTATCGTATGATTTTGTTAGTACTGCCTGACTCTGCCTATACCCAGCCTCTCAGCTTCATCGCTTCCGCCACACGTGCTACAGCCACAATATATGCTGCTTTTCTCATATCGACACTGAATTCCATAGAATTTTCGTACACATTAAGGAATGCGTCCGTCATTTTCTGATCGAGCCGTTTATAAACATCATCTATGGTCCAGTAGTAGTTGTAAGCATTCTGAACCTGCTCAAAGTAACTTACAGTTACTCCGCCTGCATTACATAGAAAATCCGGAATTACAAATACATTTCGATCGTAGAGAATTTTATCGGCTTCCGGGGTAGTGGGACCGTTTGCCAATTCCGCAGATATCCGGGCTTTTATCCTGGAAGCGTTATCCGCTGTAATCTGATTTTCCAATGCAGCGGGAATAAGAACATCCACATCCAATTCCAGAAGTTCCTCATTGCTGATCGGCTCTGCCCCGGGAAATCCGCTTACCTGTCCGTTTTTCAGTTTATACTTGACAAGTTTTTCAGGATCGAGACCATCCGCACTATAAACACCGCTGCGGGAATCGGAAACGGCAACAAGTTTATCCGCACCGAGAAGTTCTTTCATCAATGTCGCTGCAAACTGACCCGCATTGCCGAAACCCTGTACGGCATACGTTACCTTTGCCGGGTCGATATCCAGTTTTTTACATGCTTCCCTGACACAGAAAACACCTCCCCGTGCAGTGGCATCCCCCCTGCCCTTTGAACCGCCTATGGCAAGAGGTTTTCCTGTAATTACACCAAAGGCATTGTAACCCTGCTGCCAGTAGAACTCATCCATCATCCAGGACATAATCTGCGGAGTTGTATAAACATCCGGTGCCGGCACATCCTTTGTTGGTCCGATAATCCTGCCGACCTGCCTGATATACTGCCTGGAGAGGCGCTCTAATTCGTACTGGCTCATTTCCTTCGGATTGCAGATTACCCCTCCCTTTCCTCCGCCAAGAGGAATATCCACAACGGCCGTTTTCCATGTCATCCAGGCTGCAAGTGCCCTTACCGTATCTATTGTTTCCGCAGGATGAAAACGAATCCCTCCTTTTGTAGGCCCCCGTGAATCATTATACTGTACTCTGAAACCCTTAAAAACCTGTATACTCCCATCATCCATCCGTACAGGCAGACTTACATGAAGCTCTCTCACCGGCCATCTGAGCATCTGATGTGTCGCTTCATCCAGTTTAAGAATCCTTGCCGCTTCATCGAGCTGCTGCTGGGCAATTGCAAAGGGATTAAGATTTTCCTGACTCATTCTGAAACTCCTTTATCAAATATTATTTTAAAACGCATTTAAACAAAAATGTACATAAAAACTACAGAATATTCAATTACTTTGTATATAATTACATATAATGTATTATTTTATTTAAACCAGAGACTGTTCTATATGCAGATTGTAATAAACCTCCTTTAGTTTAAGTAATTCCGCGTGACTTCCCTGTTCCGCTATAACGCCGTCCTGCAGTACAATAATAGTATCAGCATTCTTCACGGTACTTAACCTGTGTGCTATTATAAAACTCGTTCTGTTTCTGAACAGCTTTTTAAGGGCATCCTGTATAAGCAATTCCGTGCGGGTATCCACACTCGATGTAGCTTCGTCCAATATCAGAATCGCCGGATCCGAAAGTATGGTTCTGGCAATTGCGATAAGCTGTCTCTGACCCCTGCTTATGTTCTGAGCTCCTTCGGACAATTCCGTATTATATCCTGCGGGAAGATCTGTAATAAAACCATGGGCATTAGCCGATTCGGAAGCTTTTAGAATCTCTTCCCGTGAAGCATCTAATTTTCCGTAACGTATATTCTCCTCTATGGTACCGGGAAAAAGAAAGGGCTCCTGCGGCACTATTCCCAATTTTGTTCTATAATGAGGCAGGCTTAAATCCCTGATATCGAATCCGTCGATTAATATTTTACCTTCGGTGACATCGTAAAAACGGGCAAGCAGGGAAACCAGTGTAGTTTTTCCGGCACCTGTCGGCCCCACGACTGCAGCTTTAGTATTTTCCAAAATTGAAAGGTTTATATCTTTAAGCACCTCCGGTCTATCCGCATATGAAAAGGAAACATGCTGAAATGAGATATTACCTTTAACAGATACAAGGATAATCGGACTTGCCTTCTCGGTTATTGCAGGTTTCTCGTCCATCAGTTCAAAGATTCTTTCGGCACCTGCTACCGCTGACTGAAGGTTGCCCCACAGGATAGAAATTGCACGAACAGGCTGAAAAAAACGTCTTATATACTGCAGAAAAGCTACGATAAGCCCAATCGTTACAAACCCTTTCAGAGCAAGCCATCCCCCGTAGCCTAAAACTACCGCAAGACCCAGTGTACTCAATACATCCAGGGCCGGGGAAAATGCGGCAAGAACGGATTCCGCATTTACATTAGCATCCCTGTTTCTCGCATTAACCTTTTTAAAGGCTTCTCTGTTCCTGCCGGTACGGTTAAAGGCCTGGGCGGTTTTTACACCTGTTATATTATCCTCGAGTTCGACATTGATACCGCTTATTGTTTTCCTTGTTTTCTGAAAAGCCTTTCGTGCTTTTCCGGAAAAAAAGATGGTAGTCATGACCATTACCGGAATTATAGCAAAACCTGACAGTGCTAACCGCACATTAAGTACAAACATCGCAGTCATAGTACCTGCCAAAGTAAAGATACTGCTTACGAATCTGTTTAAACCCATATTTAAAACGCGATTTATCGTTGCGGTATCATTTGAAAGTCTCGACATTATATCACCGGTTTTATTCCTGTCAAAGAATTCCATGGAAAGCGTCTGTATTTTCAGGAATATATCATTGCGAATATCATACAGGACCTTCTTGCTTACGATATTTAATAAAAAGTAGGTTAATACATTAAGCAGCCAGACTCCGGCATACACAGATCCCAGTATAACCATAAGCCGTGAAAGCGTATCCCGGCTTTCTTTAACTCCGGTTCCCGCAGAAGTGCCCTTTATAAAACTGTAAAGGACATCGACGCCCCTGCCTATAATAGCCGGAGCGGCAACGGAGAGCAGTGTGGAAAGCAGGATGGAAGCGAAGATTATAATGAAATATCCTGTGCAGGGTTTAAGATAAGTACCAAGCCGTTTTAAAGTTTCACCGGGATTTCGTGCATGCTCTACCTCTCTCTTTAGAGCGTGCCCTCTGCCTCCGCCTAACAAAACCTGTTATCCTTCACTTTTTCTTTCCTTAAACCCGGTTAACTGGGATTCCACTATATCGGCGTATAACGGACTTCTCTCCAGCAGTTCCTTATTCGTTCCCATATCCTCAAGTCTCCCGTTATTCATGAGAAGGATAGTGTCTGCCTTGATGATAGTTTTAATCTTCTGAGCAATTGTAAACGTTGTTACTCCCGAACTTAAACCGGCAACTGCCCTTTCTATATTCTTTTCCGTTAGGGCATCTAAATGACTTGTACTGTCATCCAGAATCAATATCCCCGGTTTTATCAGAATTGCACGTGCTATTGCAATTCGCTGTCTCTGTCCCCCTGAAAGCATAATACCTTTTTCACCTATTACCGTATCATATCCATAGGGGAAAGACTCTATAAAATTATCTGCATCCGCCCCGGCTGCTGCATTTCTTATGTCCTCATCCGAAGCATCGGGATCTCCGTATGCAATATTTTCCCGTATTGTACCTGAAAAAAGGTAGGTATCCTGAAGTACGATACCTATGTTTTTTCTGAGTGATTCAAGAGTAACATCCCTGACATTAAATCCGTCTATCATCACTTTTCCCGAAACAGCATCGTAGAATCTCGGGATAAGATTGATTATAGTACTCTTGCCGGAACCGGTAGCTCCTAAAACAGCGACGTGGGTTCCGGCGTCTATATTAAAACTTACATCCTTTAAGACATAGGCACCTTCTGTAAAATAACGAAACGATACATTTTCGAACGATACATTTCCCTTTACTGCAGAAAGTTCTTTCGCTCCCGGCACGTTTTTTACTTCGATATCGGCATCGAGAACATCAAAAATCCTCTTTGCACCCGCTCCGGCCTGGGATACGGACATAATTACCATACCAAGCATGAGTACGGGGAAAAAGGCCATCATCAGATAACTCTGAAAAGCAACAAGTTCCCCGATGGTCAGATGCCCCGATAGAACCTGAAAACCTCCCAACCAGATAACAATTAAAGTACTTATATTGGATAAGAGAAATATGCCCGGAATAACACCGGCAAATATCTTCCCTGTATACAGACTTATATCGTACAGTTCCTTATTGCGTTTCTTAAATCTTTCCATCTCATACCCGGAGCGGGAAAATGCTTTTACAACCCGTATTCCGAGGATGTTCTGCTGAACAAACGAATTCAGCTCGCCGAGTTTCTGCTCTGCCTTTACAAAGAGAGGTCTTCCTATTCTTGCAAAAGCAGTAAACAACACAAGAACAATAAGCATAACCGGAATTACCATAATCGTTAAACGTGCATCGATTCTTATAAGAAAAGCGAGGCTTCCGCTCATCATAATAAGGGCACTTAATAACTGAATAAACCCCCGCTGTATAAAACCTTTAACAAGTTCAACGTCATTAGTGACCCGTGTTAACAGCTGCCCTGTCTGTGCCCTGTCATGATAACTGAAGGAGAGATTTTGAATATGGCTGTATAAGACATTCCGCAGGTTATAGGCAACCTCCTGAGACAGTTTTGCCGCCCAATATCCTTGAAGAAATGCAAAAACCGCCCTTATAACTGCAACAGCGGTTATAATAAGTACTCCGAAAAATATTACCTTTACACTGCCTGCCACTATGCCTTTATCGATTATGCGCTGTATAAAACGCGGCACAACAAGGTTACCGGCCGAGCTTATCAGAAGTGCGAAAAAAGCTCCGAGAGCAAAAAACCAGCTGCGGGAAATATATGTTAAAATCTTTAAAAGCGGACCTCTCGACATCTGCTTAAAGTTCCAAAAAACTCCGCACAATGTCAAGC
>QILZ01000121.1 GCA_003233545.1 Spirochaetales bacterium | reverse complement strand
AACAGTTTCAGGGTTTCCGATTCGGCAAACAGGGCTGCTGCCATTAAGATCAGAATTATTACAATACTTGATTTTTTCATTTCTCCTCCTTTAATGCAGGTATACTGCTCTTTTTTATAGCTTGCTTTATCACAAAAACAGCTGCTCCACAAAGAATACTGTTCAAAGCCACTAATATGGCAACAAATTGCGCAAGCAAAATTATTTGTGTTGCCAAAAACAGTCCGATAACTCCTAAAAACAATAGAAGTCCTCCTATAATGTTTAATGCGATCATTTTTCCTTTCATACACTCCTCCTGATTAAATTATTACCCGCTTAAAAGCCGATATTCATAGCCAGTATTACTCTATACTGCTGTGCTTCATATAAGACATACTCCGAATCCTCTCCTCCGCCATAGGCATCGACCCGAAAGCTGGCTCTGACAGCCTGCTTAAGAGAGTAGCTAAGCCCTGCGTGCGCATTATAGCCCCAGAGTCTTAAGAAATTATCACCAAAGTCCGGGAAGCTCATGACAGCACCAAGACTAAAAGATATGTCGCTGAAAGCTTCGGGTGTATAACCAACAGAAACATCAAAATAATGCCGCATAAAACGGTTTCGATTATGGTACAACTCGATTATCCCCTCCTTTGTAGTTTCCGCATTCCCGGAAGGAAAGTTGTTGCCATAGTTTTCGATGTACTCCTTCATATCATCCGCTTCTTTAACACTCAGCGCATTACTGTTCCAGGCATACTCTGCTGCCATGGACAATTCATTGTCCCGGTAACTAAAACCTGCTGTTAAGGCATGGTAGTGTTTCTTGTCCCTAAGCTGGAATGCTTCCGGGGGATCCGAACTACCTGCATTGGTCAGAACCTTTACATCACTGTTCTTTGTGTAGAGATACTCACCGTATATGGTGACATAATTTATTTGTACCGATGCCGAAAGCCCCAGGGGATAATTATCCTGTTTTTCCCGATAAGCATAAAAAGAAACATCGACAGGGTATACAGCGATATCAGCCTGAAACAGGGCGTTAAGGTCTCCCCACTTCGCTGTTGCCGCATCGATGTCTTTAAAGAACATTACTGCTGTCGTATCGAGCCAGTACAAAGGAAAGAAGTCGAGTTCTACAAGACCGGCTCCCTCGCTGCTTACATGAGTTTGGCTGAAAAGTCTGGGGTTTATCCTGTTTACAACAGGAAAACTTTGGGCTTTCCCCATTTCTCTTACACGTTTACCCGCATACAGCATCAATGTATCAGCTAAGGGTACCTGTAAAAACAGCTGATTAACTGTAATAGTTACAGGTGCTATATGGGTTACATTATCAGCATCGATAAGATTTAAAAGGGATCCTCGAAGAAGTATGTCGGTACCGACGCTTGCCAGCGTACCGATATTAAAGTTAAGAGACAAATCCTGCATCAAAGGAAAAGCCAGTTCAGGACGTTCCACATCGGCAAGGTAGGTATCGTTTAAATTGTCAGCTATACAATAAACAGTTAAATCACCGTGAACGCTATGCTCCTGAGCCTGGGCCGTTACAATGCAAAATAGAAAAACCAGACTACACAGCCGTGCTTTCATGCAGTGGTTCCTCCGCCTTTTTCCACTTTCAGAACACGGCCGTCCTGTAAGTAAACGATGGTCTTCATTAAATCAAGAATCAGCTCGTCATGAGTAGCAAAAATAAAGGTTACACCATGACGTTCATTAAGTTCTTTCATAAGCTTTATTATTTCCTGTCCGGTTTTTGTATCGAGATTCGCTGTCGGTTCATCGGCAATAATTACAGGCGGTTTTTTTACCAGGGCTCTGGCTATGGCAACACGCTGCTGCTGACCTCCTGAGAGTTCCCCCGGTTTGTGCTTTATATGATCCTTTAAACCCAGTTCTTCCACTGTGTTCTCTACCATATCTTTTCTTACACTTTTTTTAACTCCTGATATCAGCAGGGGAATTTCCACATTTTCATAAATATTCAGCTCAGGAATAAGATTGTAGCTCTGAAAAATAAAGCCAAGGTATTTCCGCCTGTAATTCGAACGCTGTTTGGCATTTAAACCGTCCATTAAAACCTCGTCCAGGCGGTAGCTGCCCTGTGTAGGCACATCGACCAGCCCGAAAATATTCAGCATTGTCGTTTTTCCGCTTCCCGAAGGCCCCTTTAAGGCAAGAAAATCTCCCTGCTCGATTCTTAACGTTATATTATCCAGCGCTATAACCTTGTGAGAGGCCATTTTATAGGTTTTACTTATGTTCGTTATTTCTATCATCGTTATACTCCTTAACGCGCTGCTGCACGCATGTACTGCCGGGTAAACATGCTTCGGGGCATATTTATACTTGTATCAAAGTCGTACATAGTTACTATGGCATAGTTTTGAGGACGAAGTGCATCGACTATACGAAAGCGGACATATTCCAGCTTATCACCCTCTTTACGGATTTCTTCTGTTATCATTTTCTTAACAAGCTGTCCCGACCTGGCATAGTATAAACGGTTTACAGGCAGCAGGCTTTTTTTATCTATATTCGCTATTATGATGGCATAGGCAACACGCCGGTCTTTAGCTGTCAACGTCATACTGTATAATTCCTCCCCTTTATCCCCGGTCGTTTCTTCCAGTTTTTCCATATTATAAAAGCCGGACAGTGTAGCACTCATAACATCTTCCTGGGACAGAATAGACTGCTGAAAGCTAAGACGGGCAGACACCTGCTTAATTCGGTCTATACGTCTGACATAGTAATAAATAATGCCGCCGAGACGCAGCTGTGTCTGTCCACGCATAATCCCCGGGTCAGTAAAAACCAGCAGATACCTGTCGGCACCATCTACATAGCAATCCATCTTATACCACTGTTTCCGTCTCCCGTCCTTATAGTTTTCTATTTTCATAGTAAACCTTGCATGCTGCGGAATGTATGCCTTATCCGATGCTTCTAAGAGACTTTGCCCGTCAGGAAGACCTTGTGCCGTTAAACTAAATCTTAATAAAAACAATAAACTTGTTATCAGTACTTTTCTCATGGTTTGCCTCCTGTTTAATCGATAGTGATAATTTCCCGAATATGCATCTTTAAATAGCTCTTTGCCCCGCGCAGGGAAGAGCGGACTGTAATTAGAAAGATCAGAACACTGAATACAGTCAGGTTTAAAGGTACATAACGCAGAACGATGCTGTTGCCGCCCAGCAGAACCACAGCCTGCCGGTATGAAAGATCTGTAATTTGCAGGAGTGACAAAGCTGCTCCTAAGGCAAAAAGAATAATAAAAGAAAACACCAGGGAAACAAGGAAAACAAGAAGTGTTTCAAAAAAAACAACCGCCATCAAGCTTCCCGGCTTCATGCCAAATGTCAGCAATGTAGCCAGCTCTTTACGCCTTGTCCTGTACTCTACAAAGTAAATATTCTGTATGGAAAAATACAAAATAATAATAAATGTAAGAATAACTATACTGAGGATAAAGATCATAAAGGCTCTGTAGTACCCGAAAACCATGACTACGTTACTGTTTTCCATATCTGCCCTGGTAGAAAACAGCGCAACACGTGAATATTTAATATCGAGAGGAGAGACAAGAGTACGCAGCTCTCCTGACTGCTTTTTAGTAAAAAAGAACCCCGTCAGTATATTTACAGCATCATCTTCGCCAAACAATTCCCGGACATCCCCGATACGCAGCAGCACTGTATTTTTATACAACCAGGGATTACCCATATAAATACCGGCGACTTTAAACTGATTCGCGTTCACAAAACCTTCTTCTGCCCGTATGCGGATACTGACAGAGTCGCCTTTATGCGCCTGTATCTTAGCAGCAAGTCCGGCTTCCAGAAGAATACTGCCCCGTTTAAGCTTCCCCTTTAAAGCTTCGTTCCAACCTATAGTGCGGCTGAAGTAAGACATGTACGCAGGTTCCACACCCCGAATCCGGGCCGAAGCATAACCGGCCGGGCCTATAAGCTGTCCGTTTTGATGATATTCCTCAAAAAGTACACCCTGTCCTTTAAAGAGTTCCTGCATATCTTTACGCACTTCCACAATATTTCCATTCTTCGTACGTGCCTCGGCACGAATATCTCCAAGGCTATAATACAAACTTTCTCTCATTTGATAGCTGCTTCCGTTCAGCAGGGCGATACATGCCAATACCATACTGACTGCCATAACCATAAAAGCCATCTTTTTGGCTGTTCTCTTTTTATCAGATAGAAGATTTTTAACAGCCCAGCGTATATGAAACAACATAATTCCTCCTGATCCTCTAATCCATACTCATACTGCGGATAGACTTCCGGGCAGTATTCCGGATAATGGAAACGCTCGCAGCCAGTCCCAGCAGGAGAGAAATAACAGCAAAACATATAATATAGTACCGGGCGTGTAACGAAATAACAAAATGCGATGACGACATCAGAATTTCCGTTGCAATATCCACGGAATAAAAACCCAGACTGTTAAAACCCCATATAAGCAGGGTTCCAAACACAGAACCCAGCACCATACAGTACAAGGCATATAAAAAAAGCTCTAATCCCATAATACAGCGTATCCATGACGGCCTGGCTCCAAATGTCAAAAATACTCCAATCTCTCGCATACGCTCATCCAGCATTATTACAATATTGTGCGACACAGTCTGAAAAAGAAAAGTCCCCAGCACAATAAGCAGCAGCAAACCCACTGCCTGCACTCCTATGCTTATCAATCGCGACATACTAAACGCAGAGGTTCCCGGAACAAAGCGGTAATCTTTTCCCAGCTCGTACTTTACCGAATCGCTGTTTGTTACCACTTCGTTAACAGAGTCAGAATTAAGCAATGTCAGCTTCTGTAACGTATCCAACGGCATATAGGCTATATTCGAACCAAAAACAAACCCTACATTACCAAAAGATATAAAACCGGTAACAGTTAACAGTTCATACGACGGATATCCATTATGAGTTTTGACCGTAAAAATAACTTTATCACCTATCTTTACACCTATTGTCCTTGCTGTACCGGAAGTCAACATAACCTCGTTCTTCCCCGAACGGCACCACTCTCCCTTTGTTACCCGTATATGTTTACCCAGTTCCTGCTCGATTTCCGGAACTATACCGATCGTAATCAGAGGCTGTTCCTGCTTTTTATCAAACAAAGCGACTGTTCTTAACCGGGGAGCAAGAATAGCCTTGTTTCCCGGTAGATGCTTCTTAAGTCCTGAAAAGGAAAAAACGTAATCCATACTTACGGGTGTGTAAAAATCATAATATTTCACATCTGAACTGATAATGATATTACCACCTACAAAGCGGTCCACCCAGAACTTGCGCATGTTTGCATTAATCTGGCTAAACAGTGACCAGAAAAAAAGCAGCAGCACACAACTGCTTATAAGAATAACAGTAAGGTTCTTCCTCCGTTTTCTATAGCGCCGAAAGCCTTCCCACGCCAGTTTTAACATAAAAACTCCTTCATCCTAAAAATGATCCGTACCTATAATGAAATTAAGAATATTCCAGCGCCGGTTCCGAACATCATACGTAACATAATAGCCAAGTGTAAACTTCAGGTCGATAATTCCGGGAATGCTGTAATACAGGTGAGTTTTTAAACCGCCGCCTAAGGTGTAAAGCACGTCTCCTGCCATTAACTTGTAATCTTTATTATCGATAAGTCCAGTATCAAAAAAGGTAAAAAGTTCAGGAATAAGTAAATAGCCGATGAACGTTGGAAATGTCATTCGAAGCTCAAAATTGTTAAGAAGTTTAACATCAGCGTCATTACTCCCCACAGGAATTCCGCGGATAAAGCCGCCTGCCCCGTACTCCTGATACAAGCCTCCAAGCGTGCGCTGAGCATACGAGGGAATAACAGCGCCTCCAAGGTAGTCTGCTGCAAAACGGTCCGCTATATAGAAAGCTGAAGTGCTGTTTCTCCACAGAGGCAGAAAACCCTTAAGTTCGGTATTCAGTCTGTAATAATCCGCTTCTCCGTAAAGCCGGTTAAAAGCCAGGCCGGGTGTCCACTCTACAGAGCCTTTGATACCTGCTCCATAATAGCTTTGTGTAAAACGGTCATAGGATACAAGGTCGAAGTCGAGTCCGGTAAACAGGGAGCTTTTCCAGAACCCTTCTGCGTCAGGAACCCCGGAGCTAAAAATAGCCTCATTTTTACCTTCTTTCTTAATGTTATTGTTGTATAAGGTTTTTACAAAGAAATTTGCTGTTAAAGAGTTCCTTTCTACCCAGCCGCTGTACAATATTCCCAGCTCCAGCCCCATCCGGGCATTTACAGCCCACTTATTAAACATGGCATCTTTAGAATCATAAGGTAGCTTCGTCCCCGCTGCATCACGCCAATAACTATCACCGTAATAACCACCTCCGGTATATAGTAAAAAACGGCTCTCAACACCGGGTATAATTTCCAGCCCCTTAAACCCGCCAAACAGCTCTGCGTTTGTCAGACCTAAACCGGATAAACCAAAAGTCGTGGATGGTTCTATAGATTTATTATTGCTTTCCGCCATTACAACTATAGAAACACACAATAATGAAAGCGCTAAAAAACATTTCTTTTGTCGGGCAGACATCTCGTTCCTCCTTGTTTAACGGCAGTTATAATTCCCGTTAACGGAGGTTATAATTCCTTTTTTTATTGTTGTCAACATCTGTGTGCAGGCCAGGGGGGGAATTGATATAATTAATGATAGTAATTTATATCAAAGGATAATCTTAATATCAAGAAAATTGCAGGATTTCGTGCTAGAAATGGGATAATACATAATCGATTGCCATAAAAGATGCAAAAGATGCTTGTGCTTTCGAACTTTAAGTCATTGGGTGTTCGCGGCAGCCTTCGGTGCAAGCGAATCGTTATCATGATTCATAACCCCTCAGCTCTCTTTCCAATGCACCCGTTTATATTCATAGAACGGAAATTAAGACAACCTGTTAAGCCCGTCACCGGTAAAGAAAAAACCGTCTGAAGATTTTTCGGATTTATAGGAGTGAAATTATGAAGAAAGGTGGAAGCCGCAAACAGACTGTGGGTTTCCGGATCATACTAAATATTCCTTTAGATTGGGGATAATCTGCTGACGGCTGAGGCGGATTCTTACTCTATGAATTATAGTATTTTTTTAATATCATCTATATTCGGCGTTGTTTCTATTAAAGTCTTTACGGAACGCAGCTTGTCTATATCATTTATCTTGGTTATTTTGGGATATAATCTTAATCCTTCTTTCCCAAACTTAAGTTTTAATCCAAATTCAACCGCCTCTAACAAACCTTGCCTTATTCCTTTCTGCATT